>CAMKSB010000004.1 GCA_946415335.1 uncultured Clostridia bacterium | reverse complement strand
TATGGTGGTCCCGACGGCGAATTGGGGGCTTCTCTGCGATATCTGAGTCAGCGGTTCACCATGCCGATGCCGGAATTGAAGGGCACGCTGACGGATATCGGCACCGAGGAACTGAATCATTTGGAGATGATCGGTGCGATCGTGTACCAGCTGACGAAAAATCTGAGCGAGGAGCAGGTAAAGGCTGCCGGATTTGAGGACTACTTCGTTGACCACACGACGGGTATCTATCCCCAGTCGGCTGCGGGAGCACCGTTTACCGCGGCGTATCTCCAGAGCAAGGGCGATCCCATCACCGATCTGCACGAGAACATGGCGGCTGAGCAGAAGGCACGCACGACGTATGACAACATTCTGCGGTTCTGCGACGATTATGAAGTCAAGGACGTCATCCGGTTCCTGCGCGAACGCGAGGTCGTGCACTATCAGCGCTTCGGCGAAAGTCTGCGGCTGCTGACGGACAGTCTGGATGAAAAGAACTTCTACGCGTTCAACCCATCCTTTGACAAGGCTTGTTACAAAAAGAAGAAGTAAGCACATCCGTAATTTTCGGGCGGCTGACTGCTTTCATCGGGCGGTCAGCCGCCCGTTTTTTCGTTCACGCATTCTTTATGTTTCTTTCCGAAAACGTTAAAGAGATGTTCATTTTTCTTTCACCTTGGGGGATTAGTATATAGCTGTACCAAAACAAAACGCAACCACTAAGGAGGATGTATGATGAATAATCGTTATTATGAACCATTTGACAACAACACCAACAACGAAGGCGGTCAGACGCCTGCGTACAGGACGGAACTGCAGCAGACTGCGTATACACAGAATGCAGGCTACGCGCCGCATCAGAGAAGATACGCGAATCCCTACAACGCTTCTCACGAACCGAAGGGCAGAAAGAAGAAAACCAAGAAATCGGCAGGCTTTGTGGCAGGTACGGTCGCGGCATGCGTGATGATGTCCGGCGTTGCAGGATTCGGCGGCAGCTATCTGTTTTCCAAGATGAACGCTCCGGCAAATAACACCTCGGCGGTTCAGGTCAACAAGGCGAGCACCGATAACAACAGTGTTTCGAACATGTCGGTTCAGCAGACGGACAAGAGCACCAACCAGATCGTCAGCGAGGTCGCCGATTCCGTCGTGGAGATCACCGTCGAAGTTGTCCAGTCCAATCCCTTCTACGGCGAGTCCGTCGCACAGGGCGCAGGCTCGGGCGTGATCATCAGCGAGGACGGTTATATCCTCACCAACAACCACGTCATTGACGGCGCTTCTAAAATCACCGTTGCACTTCGCTCGGGTGAAAGCTACGACGCGACGCTGATCGGCACGGATCCCGATGTGGATATCGCTCTCGTGAAAATCGAGGCAAGCGGTCTTTCGGCGGCTCCGATCGGAGACTCTTCCGCGATCAAGGCAGGCGATAAGTCCGTCATCATCGGCAATCCGCTGGGAACCTTAGGCGGTTCCGTGACCGAAGGTATCATCTCGGCAGTCGACCGCACCCTTGACATCGACGGCAAGACCATGCACCTGATGCAGACAGACGCCGCCGTCAACCCCGGCAACTCCGGCGGCGGTATGTTCAACGGTCAGGGCGAGTTAGCCGGCATCGTGGTGGCAAAGTCCGCTGACTCCACTGTTGACAACATCGGCTTTGTTATCCCGATCAACAACGCGCTGGAGATCCTCGGCGACCTGAAACAGTACGGTTATGTCCGCGGCAAGGCTTCTACCGGCATGGCGTACAGCGAAGGCAGTGATCAGTCTTACGAGCAGTACCTCTTCGGCATGTCCGGCAACACGTCAGGCGGCGTGTATGTCGCTTCCGTCAAGACCGGCTCTAACGCCGAAAAGGCAGGCTTCCAAGTCGGCGACCGCGTCTTAGCCGTTGACGGCAAGGAGATCACCACCTTCAGCGATCTTAAGTCGGTGATCAGTGAGCATTCTGTCGGCGACACGCTCAGCTTTGAGTTGGAACGCAACGGCAGAACCGGCACGCTTCAACTGACATTAGAGGAATATTCCCCCTCTGACGCGGCATAAAATTCAGGCAACACAAAAGGGCGACCATGACGGTCGCCCTTTTTATTTCTTTTATGGAATTTTAGCTGAGGAAGCCGTTGATGATCTGTTCCTCGGCTTCGGCTTCGGTGAGACCGAGTGTCATCAGCTTGATCAGCTGTTCACCGGCGATCTTGCCGATGGCGGCTTCGTGTACCAGCATGGCGTCGACGTTGTTCGCCTCCAGCGACGGGATCGCGAGGATCTTGCCGCTGTCCATGATGATGGAATCACACTCGGTATGGCCGCTGCACGGTGCGTTGCCGGCGATGCAGGCGTTGAAGGTCTGAGAGGAAGTGTCTCTCGCGACGGAACGCGAAACGACGTCGGCGGTGGAGCCTTCGCCGTTGAGCGAGACCTTGTAGCCGCTGACCGCCGTCTGGCTGCCGTGCGTCATCAGGCGCTCCTTGATGAGCAGCTTCGCGCCGGCTTTCAGCTCCGCGATGGTCATGCGGTCGGTGGAATCCACGCCCTTGATCTGCTCCATCTCCATCTCCATCACGCCGTTTTCGTCCATGTAGACCTCGGTGACAGGGTTGAGAATGCGCTTGCCGTCGCCGCTGCCGGAGCCGTAATGCTTCTCTACGTATTTGATGTGGGAATTCTTGCCGACGTAAAAACGGTGAATGCCGTCGTGCTCGGAATCATGGGAGCCGCAGTTGTCGATGCCGCAGCCTGCCACGATCGTCACGTCGCAGTTGTCGCCGATGTAGAAGTCGTTATAGACCGTCTCCTTGATACCGCTGGCGCTGACGACGACCGGAATGTGGACGTTCTCGCCCTTGGTGCCCGGCTTGATAAAGATGTCGATGCCGGAGCCGTCCTCCTTGGAGGAAATGTCGATGTTCTCGGTGGTGTGTCTGCCGGCGAGCTGGCTGTTGACACGGAAATTGTACGCGCCCCGGGGTTCGTCGGTGATGTCGGCGACCTCGGACAGGATCATCTTGGAAATATCGTCTAAGCCTAACATGCTGCTCTCCCCCTTATTTCAGTCTTTCGCAGGCGTCTACCGCCGCGGATGTGCCGATCAACTCGGGCAAAATGTCCTCGACGCTGCCCTGCTTCTTGATGGTGCCGCCGGAAAGCAGAATGATCTCGTCGGCGATGCGCAGGATGCGCTCCTGATGTGAGATGATGACGATGGAGCTGTCCTTGATATCGCGCTGCATGTTCTCGAAAATGCGGATGAGGTTCTGAAAGCTCCACAGGTCGATGCCGGCTTCCGGCTCGTCAAAGACGCTGAGCTTGGTCTGACGCGCCAACAGTGTCGCGATCTCAATGCGCTTGAGTTCGCCGCCGGAAAGGGACGAGTTGATCTCGCGGTTGATATAATCACGCGCACACAGTCCTACCTCAGAGAGGTAATTGCAGGCTTCGGTGATGGAAATGTCCTTGCCGGACGCAAGGCGCAGCAGATCATGCACGCGGATGCCCTTGAAGCGGACAGGCTGCTGAAATGCAAAGCTGACGCCCAGTCTGGCGCGCTCAGTGATGGACAGGTCGGTGATGTCCTCGCCGTCAAAGAAGATCTGTCCGGAGGTGGGCTTTTCGATGCCCATGATCAGCTTGGCAAGCGTGGACTTGCCGCTGCCGTTCGGTCCGGTGATGACGACGAACTTGCTGTTGTCGATGGTGAGGTTCAAATCGCGCAGGATGGTTTTTTCACTGCCGTTTTCCTCTACCGTGAAGGTAAGGTTTTTGAGTTCCAGCATATTGATTCTCCAGTTTCATATTATCTCCGCTTATTATACTACAATGACTACCAAAAAGCAAGGTTTTGATCACAGGTCGATGCGGATAATATCGGCTAGGGGAATAACGGTTTTGTCCGTCAGCACGATTTCTCCGGCGACGTCGTCGATCCGGCGGACGCAGCCGCGTATCGTGACATAGCTGCCGCCGCTCTTGCGCTTGTCGGGGATAAAGCAGGTCAGGGTGACCGCCGGGCGCTCGTGAAGGCGCTCGCGAAGCTGACAGATACGAAGATTGAGGATAGAGGCAGCCTCTTCGTCCGGCTCGATACGGCGGTCTGTCAGCCGTGCGGTCTCGGCGATCGCCCCGTCAAAGCCGGTCAGCGCCGCAAAGGGCGCAAACTGCGCCGCTCTGTCCCGCAGCGGCATGGGCTGGCGGTCATCGGACTGATGATGCGGTAAACGGATGATATCCTCATAGTTGTCCGGCATAACTCTCACCTGCCTTTATGCCTTATGGCCGCCGATGGTGCTGTTCCGCTCGATCGCGGTGGCGCCCTTGCAGAGATTCATCCCCTTGAGGACGGCGTTTTTGCCGTAGCGGTTTTGCAGCTGTAAAATGGCGTACTGGATATCCTTTTCCTTCTGTTCGCGGACAGCTTCGGCTTTCGGCTTGATCAGTTCAAACAGGCTGAGTTGCCTCGCGGCGGCGCTTTGGCGCGCCTGTTCCTCGGAAACGGTGTGATTGGCGACGACGTACATGCGGCGCACCATCAAATCGGGATCGGTGATCCGTTCAAATAGTCTGACCATCGCTTCGACGAATATTCTGCCGGAGGACGTGAAGCTGCCGAGGTTTTCGGAACCGTGGGCGCGTTTGGGCGCGATCCTGCCGTAGAAATCGGCGGCGAGTTCTCCCTCATAGCCCTTGGCGCTGCTGATATCGTAGCCGACGGTGAGCACTACCTGATCGGTGACAAGGCGCTTGCGGACGAGATCGAGCGCCAGCTGCTCCGCCATTTCGCGGACGATCAAACGGGCTTTCTCAAAGGGGTACGGCTTTGGCAAGACCTGACCGACGCTCACGGAGGTGTTCGCCGGCGTGTAGGACTTGATCTCCTTCATGGTACACGGCTCCCATCCCCAGGCGTGGTCGATGAGCAGCTCGGCGTTCTTGCCGAACAGACTGTAGAGCAGCTTTTCATTCTGCACCGAACAGCGCGCCACGTCGCCCATGGTGAGCATGCCGTAGCGCTCCAGCCGGGCGGAAATGCCCCTGCCGATCCGCCAGAAATCCGTCAGCGGACGGTGACTCCACAGACGCTCGCGGAAGCTCATTTCGTCCAGCTCCGCGATCCTCACGCCGTCGCGGTCAGCCTTGATGTGCTTGGCGTCGATATCCATAGCGATCTTGGCGAGGTAGAGATTGGTGCCGATGCCGGCGGTCGCGGTGATGCCGGTAGTCGCGAGCACGTCGCGAATCATGGTATCCGCCAGTTCACGCGCGGTCATGCCGTAGGTTTGGAGATAATCGGTCGCGTCGATGAACACCTCGTCGATGGAATACACATGGATGTCCTCCGGCGCGATATAGCGCAGATAGATCTGATAGATGGCGGCGCTGACCTCCATATACCGCGCCATACGCGGCGGCGCGATGATGAACTCCAGCGCCATGTTCGGATAGCGGTCGAGGAAAAACTTAAAATGAGAGCCGCCGGTCAGCTTGCCTGCCGGCGCGTTGGTCAGCCGGACGGCGTTGACCTCGCGCACGCGCTGGTTCACTTCAAACAGCCGCGCCCTGCCCGGTATGCCGTACTCCTTGAGCGGCGGCGATACGGCAAGGCAGATGGTCTTTTCCGTCCGGCTTTCGTCGGCGACGACCAGGTTCGTTTCCAGCGGCTCCAGCCCCCTGTCGACACATTCGACAGAAGCGTAAAAGGATTTGAGGTCAATGGCGATGTATTGCTTCTGTTTCATGTGTTTTTCGCTCCTTTGTTCTATATTATAACCATTATAGCACGTTTGTTCGAGGATTGCAAGAGGAATTTGAAAAAGTTTGACAAAGGAGTTATGAATAAGGATCCGCTTTCGGCGGCATACTAGGGAAAGAATATGGATCGGAGGTCTGATGATGACGGCTGCTGTGCAGGAGCAACTGCTCTCTCACTATTTCTGGAAAAAAATGATGAATATGCTCCTGTGTACCGCGGTGCTCGTGCTGGGTATCAGCGCGTTTCTGGTCGGCGCTGCGCAGAATACGGAGAACTGGCTGACGGATTTCCGCTTTATGACGGTCAACGGCACGCTGTACACGGTGCTGATCGCCGGTTTGACCGCAGCGGTCAGCGCAAAGGAGTTTATTTCTCATAAAGAAATATACAAGACCATTCTCTACTGTCTGCGGCTTTCCTCGGCGGTGACGGAATGCGTGATCGTCATGGTAGTCGCGCTGTCGTTTCTGCCGTTCATACCGGATAACCCGGATATTCTCCGGTATGACTCGTTTTGTATGCATGTGGTGATCCCGCTGCTTTCGGTGATCTCGTTTTTGCTGTTCGAAACGCCGGAGGACAGGATGAAGCCGCTTCATCACATCAGCAGCGTCTGGCTGATCGCCGCTTACGCCGCGGTCATGATACCGCTGATCGCAATGGGCGTGATCCCGCGGAGGTATATCCCCTACTCGTTTCTGGATATCGGGTACCAGCCGCTGTGGTATGTGCTCCTCGCAGGGGTGATCGTATTTTCGGGGGCGTTTCTGATCGCAGGAGGACTATTTCGGCTCAATCAACGGTATACGGACAGGTGGATCGTCCGGGTGATACGATACGAAAAAAGCCGCCGGGCATAAGCCCGACGGCAGTTTTTCAGTTATCAGCCCTCAACGGTGCAGTACATGAAGTACTTGTAGCCAAGAGGATTGGAGAAGAAGCCCTTTACATTCTTGCTGAGCATGTAGAGGTCAGTGTAGTAGTAGATAGGAGTGAGGCAGCCGGTAGCCATGAGCATATCCTCTGCGAGGTGCATCATCTTGTAGCGCTTATCCTTATCGGTGCAGCTCTTGATGTTGGCGATCAGCACGTCATAGGTCTCTGCCCAAGTACCGTCGGCAACCTTGGTGTCATAGCCGTAAGGAGTGAGGTCAAGGCTGTAGCCCTTCATCGCAGCGTTGGCGCCCTTGCCGAACTGTACGTCGTTGTTACCGGAAGCGGTCGTCCACATGTCGAGGAAGCTGATCGGATCGTTGTAGTCAGCCAGCCAGCCGTTACGAGCGATGCTGAATTCGCCCTTCTTACGGGTGTTCAGGAAGGTAGCCCACTCCTGGTTCTCGAGGTTCAGGGTGATGCCCACGCCCGCAAGAGCGCTCTGGATGTATTCGCCGATAGCCTTGTGAGCTTCGCTGGTGTTGTAGAGGTAGGTCATGCTCGGGAAGTTGGTGAACTTGCCGGAATCGTCCATCTTGTAGTACTTCTTGAGAGTCTCGATAGCGGAATCATAGTTCGCCTTGAGAGCGCCCTCGGAAGCGTCGAAGTAACCGTCAAACTTGTCGGATACGCCGGTGTTCTTGTAGAACTGGGAACCGTCAGCGTCGGTAAGTCCCATCGCGACGAAGGAGGAAGCGGGAAGCTGACCGCCCTGTGCGATCTCGTTGACGATGTAGTTACGGTCGAGCAGCAGGGATACCGCGTTGCGGATCTCAGCCTTCGCCTTCTCAGCCTCTACGCCGGTGAGAGTGGAGTCTGCGGGAAGGATGTTCTCGTTGATGTTCCAGCATACATAGTAGGTACCGATCTGACCGACGTTGAAGAACTCGTCGGGATACTCGGTCTTGAGAGCGGCGATCTCGTTGGTGGGAACGTCGTCGATCAGAGACCATGTGCCGTTCTTGAAGTTGGAGAGCATGTTGTTGGCGTCGTCGGAGAGATAGAAGTTGATGGTATCCATCTTGATGTCGGCAGCGCCGGGATAGTTATCGTTCTTCTTGAGGGTGATCAGGCTGTTGTGCTCCCAGGAAGCGAGGGTGTACGGACCGTTGCAGACGTAGGTCTTGGGATCGGTCGCCCATGCTTCGTTGGAAACAACGTCTTCACGTACCGGGAAGTAGCTCGGGAATGCGAGCAGCTCATTCCAGTAGGAAACGGCGTTTTTCAGTGTGACTTCGAGAGTCTTGTCATCAACCGCCTTGACGTTCAGCTTTGCGTCGGGATTGACATACTCTTCCTTATCGTTGGTCTCCCAAACCTTGTCGTAGCCGTCAACGACCTCGAACATGTAGCCGTAATCGGCAGCCAGAGCAGTGGAAGCAGCGCGCTGCCAAGCAAAGGCATAATCGCCTGCGGTAACGTCCTTGCCGTCAGACCACTTGAGGCCGTCGCGGAGGGTGTAGGTGTAGGTTACGGTGCCGTCCTCGTTCTGAACGCCTTCAACCAGTTCTTTCGCCGCGTCGGCAACGATCTCGAGCTTGCCGTCCGGGGTCTGATCCCACTTTGCGAGACCGGAGAAAAGATGCGCGAGCAGGGTTGCGCCGTCGACTGCGGAGTTAAGAGCAGGGTCAATGGTATCGGGTTCACTGGCGATACATACATTGATCTCCTTTGCAGACGTCTTCTGCTCTGTCTGGGAGGAAGCGCTGTCCTTGGTAGCGTTTCCGCCGCCGTTGTTGCCGCCGCAGGCTGCCAGGCTCAGGGTCATGATGCCGGCAAGTGAAGCAGCAATAACTTGTTTGATTTTCATTTTACCTTCAATCCTTTCAAAAGATGAAAAATATTGTAATGGCATGCAGCCATTAGTACCTTAGTCGTTGATCTCTCCGACGCGGTGACACGCCACGAAATGGCCGGTGGAGACTTCCTCGAATTCCGGCATGGACTCCGCGCATTTCGCCGTCGCGTATTTGCAGCGCGTTCTGAACGGACAGCCGCTGGGCGCGTTGAGCGGGCTGGGGATATCGCCGGTGAGCACGATGCGCTTGTTGGCGCGCGCGACCTTGGGATCCGGTACCGGTACGGCGGAGAGCAGTGACTTGGAATACGGGTGCAGCGGATGGTCGTAGATCTCCGCGGCAGGCGCTAACTCTACCATTCTGCCCAGATACATGACCGCGATCCTGTTGGAGATATGGCGGACGACCAGCAGATCATGCGCGATAAAGAGGTAGGTCAGGTTGAGTTTTTCCTGCAGTTCGTCAAACATATTGATGACCTGCGCCTGGATCGAAACGTCCAGCGCGGATACCGGCTCGTCGCAGACGATGAAGTCCGGGTTGACAGCCAGTGAACGCGCGATACCGATTCTCTGGCGCTGACCGCCGGAAAACTCATGTGCGTAACGCGCGGCGTGTTCGCTGTTCAGTCCGACGTAGCTCATCAGCTCCAGGATGCGCTCCATGCGCTCCTTTTTATTCTTTGTCAGCTTGTGAACATCCAGCGGTTCGCCGATGATATCGGAAACCGTCATACGGGGATTCAGCGAGGAATACGGATCCTGGAAAACCATGGTGGCTTTCTTGCGGAAATTCTTGATATCCTCGCGGGATTTGATGCGCTTTCCCTCGTAGATGATCTCGCCGTCGGTGGGCTTGTAGAGGTGCAGGATGGTTCTGCCGACGGTCGTCTTTCCGCAGCCGGACTCGCCGACCAGACCGAGCGTCTCGCCCTTTTTGATGGTGAACGACACGTCGTCAACCGCTTTAAGCGGCTTTGTGCGGATCATGCCGGTGTTGATGTTGAAGTATTCCTTGAGGTGCTTGACCTCGATCAGCGATTGCTTCTCAGCCACGGTCATCACCGCCTTCCAATTCGATTTCGCCGCTTTCAACGCCTTGCTTGACGTTCATCCAGCAGGTCGCGGCGTGGTTTTCATTGAGTACCATGCGCTCGGCACGGTGATTGATGCAGATCTTCATCGCGTTATCACAGCGCGGAGCAAACGGACAGCCCTTGGGCATGTTGAGCAGGTCGATCGGCGTACCGGTGATCGGCTGCAGCTTGGTGCCTGCCGTTTCGGCGGTCGGGATCGAGCGCATCAGTCCTTTGGTGTATTCGTGACTGGGATTGTAGAAGATCTCGTCGGCAGTGCCCTGCTCACAGATGGAGCCGGCGTACATGACGACGACTTCGTCGCAGATCTGGGCGACGACGCCGAGGTCATGGGTGATCATGATGATCGCCATGCCCAGTTCTTCCTGCAGGGTGCCCATCAACTCGAGGATCTGCGCCTGAATGGTCACGTCGAGCGCGGTGGTCGGTTCGTCGGCGATCAGGATATCCGGCTCGCAGGCAAGCGCCATAGCGATCATGACGCGCTGTCTCATACCGCCGGAGAACTCGTAGGGATACTGCTTCATGCGGCGCTCAGGCTCGTTGACGTTGACAAGGCGGAGCATTTCCACCGCTCTGTCGTGCGCCTGCTTGCGGTCGCGGTCGGTGTGCAGAAGGATGGCTTCCATCAGCTGCTTGCCGATGGTGTAGGTCGGGTTCAGCGAGGTCATCGGATCCTGGAAGATGATGGAGATCTTGTTGCCGCGGATGTTCTTCATGACCTTTTCGCTTGCGCCGACCAGTTCGGTTCCGTTATATTTGATGGAACCGCCGACGATCTTGCCGGTGCCGGCGAGGATCTGCATGATGGAATAGGCGGTGACGGATTTGCCGGAGCCGGACTCGCCTACGATGCCCAGCACCTTGCCGCGGTCGAGCGTAAAGGATACGTCGTTGACCGCCTTGACTTCACCGGCATCGGTGAAGAAGGAGGTTTTCAGATGACTGACTTCTAATAATGCCATTGCTCTTCCCTCCTTTTACGCGTTCAGCTTCGGGTCAAACGCGTCGCGCAGTCCGTCGCCGAAGAGGTTGAGGCTGAGCACGATGAGCGAGATCACCAGAGCCGGGATTACCAGACGGTAGGGATAGCTTGTAAGACCGTTGAGCGCGTCGGAAGCGAGCGAGCCCAGCGAAGGCATCGGCGCGTTGACGCCGAGACCGAGGAAGGAAAGATAACTTTCCGTGAAGATTGCGGAAGGAATCTGCAGCGCAGCGGAGATGATGACGACGCTGATGCAGTTCGGGATGAGGTGCTTTCTGATGATCCAATTGCCCTTTGCGCCGGTAGCGCGCGCTGACAGCACGTACTCCTGCTCGCGCAGGGAGAGGATCTGACCTCTGATCAATCTTGCCATGCTTACCCAATAGAGTAAGGCGAACACGATAAACAGACTGATGATGTTGGAGCCGATGGCTTCGAGGAAGGTGCCTTCGATCAGCGGCGTAAGCGTCAGCTTAAGCACCGTCGCCAAGAGGATGACCATCAGCATGTCGGGCAATGAATAGATGATATCGACGATGCGCATGATGATCATATCGATCTTGCCGCCGAAGTAACCGGATATCGAGCCGACCAGCGTACCGATCAGCAGGACGATCACGCTCGCGAAGAAGCCGACCGCCAGTGAAACGCGCGTTCCGTAGATAACGCGGATGAAGTAGTCTCTGCCGGCTGCGTCCGTGCCGAACACATGCGGAAAGACGCTTTCACCGCTGTCGATCAGCGCCTGCTCGGTCTTGCCGTACTGAAACGGCGCGAGGTTGTTGTAGGAAGAATCAACCGGCTGACCGGGCGTTACGCCGAGCTGCGTCTCGTAGGAATACGGCCAGAACATCGGCAGAATGATACTTGCCAGCGTGATCAGAATGATGACGATGAAGCTGACAAACGCGATCTTGTTTTTGTAGAGGCGCTTTACGCCGTCGCGGAAGAAGGTCGTTGACGGGCGCATCTGCACCATATATTCCTTATCCTTGTCGGAAGCGGGCATAAAGGAGTCCAGATCCACATGGAAGGAAAACTTTTTCTTTTTCGGATTCATGATACTCGCCCTCCTTTATTCCAGCGTGATACGCGGATCGACGACCTTGTACAGAATATCGGTGACAAGGTTCATGATGACGATCAGCGCAGCAAGGATAATCGTCGTGCCCATGATCATGGGATAGTCACGGTTGGTGATACTGCTGACGAACGCGCGGCCGATACCGGGCACCGCGAAGATCTGCTCGACAACGAGAGAACCGGTGACGATATAGGCGAGCATGGGACCGAGATAGGTCAGTACCGGGATCAGGGAGTTCTTCAGCGCATGACCGAAGATGATCCTTGTGCCGGAAACGCCCTTTGCCTTGGCGGTACGGATATAGTCCTGTCCGAGCACGTCGAGCATGGAGGAACGCGTGAGTCGGGTGATATACGCCATCGGGTACAGCGCCAGCGTGATGATCGGCAGCACCAGACCAGCCGGGGTGGATCCGTTCGCCGGCAGCCATTTGAGCTGTATCGCAAACAGCGCCAATAGCAGCGAGCCCATGATAAACGACGGCATGGATACAAACGCTGTCGTAATGACCATGATGATACGGTCTATCAGCTTGTTGCGCCGCAATGCCGCAATCGCGCCGAGCGTGACGCCGAAGATGGTGGACACCGCCGCCGCGATCAGACCGAGCGCCATAGAGGTCTTCATGCCGTCAGCGATGATGTCGATGACCATTCTGCCTCTCTGCTTGAGCGAAGGACCAAAGTCGAACTTGGTGATGATGTCGCCGAGATACGTAAAATACTGCTCATGCAGCGGTTTGTCCAAACCGTACTTTGCCTCCATTGCCGCCTGAACCGCCGGGGTGGTCGCCTTCTCGCCGACAAACGGTCCGCCGGGAACCGAGTGCATAACGAAAAACGTGATGGTAATAACAACCCATACGGTAAAAACAGCAAGAAGGATTCGTTTCAGAATGTAAAACAGCGTTTTGGAATTCATTTCTCATCCTACCTTATTGTTATTTTTGCCGGACAACCGCAACTGCCTTCTCGCGCATAATACAAAAAGACGCATTTCCCGACAATCGAATATATCTATAATATCACAAATCTCTCACAATAACAAGTCTAAATATAGGAAAATGATAAATATTTTACCGTATTTTTAGGAAAATAGCAAAATCGTGACAGTATATTACAAAATATTCACTGAATCCGTGCAATATAGTATAATTATACAACAAGAACGACCGCGTTCCACACGGAAACGCGGTCGGATATTTTTCTATAATAGAATTATATTTGCTCTGACTTCTGGGCAAAGCGATAAATCACAGCGAAAACCATAAATACGAATACCACCGTCAGCGCGATATTGACATACATGTTCTCGTGGAACACCACCATCAGCACGCCGAACAGGATACCGCCGCCGATCAGCGCCGGGAAGAACCACGGCTTTGGTCTACAGACGACCTTCGCGTATTTGCCGAGCGCAAAGAGCATGGTGTACAGCAGCAGGAGCGAAACCGCCATAAAGACGACCTTCGGCAGCACGCTGACCTCCTCGTCGCGCATGAATTCCAGCGCGTTGGTGATGTTATTGAGCGCGAAAATCAGAAAAAGGTGGATGAGCATATAGCCGAGACCGTTGGTTTTCTTCTCGCGGTCGATCAGATGATCGTAGATCACGCCGTAGCTGAGAAACAGCCCGACGACGATCAAAAACGCCATGCCTGCAAAATACAGGGTGTTGAGGCTGAGATCATCTTCAAAATAGGACGACAGGGCGATGATCATCTCGCCGAAGGTAAAGACGACATAGAGCATGGCGCGCTCGGAGAGATGCGGAAAATCAATGACGTCCTCTCCCTTTCCCCATCCGACGGCAAAGCTCATGACGATGCCGCCGATGACCGCAACCGCCGAGAGGAAGGACGTGCCGAACAGGGCGAATTCACCGATGGCAAGCAGTACCACCGCCGCCTGCCCGAACAACATCGCGCACTGGCGGTAGATGTGCTGCCGCTGTATCGGCATGACTGCGCTGCGCAGCTCCATTAAATATTGGAAGGCGATGTTGCACAGGATCAGCGCCCATGCGACATGGTAGACGGTGTGCTGATCCTGCCACTGCACGCGCGTTCCCTGCGCGACGAAAAACAGCAGGAACATGTTCACGAACATGAACACATGCTCGCGCACGCCGTTTTTGCCGTAGATGTTGACGTAATAGGTCGTGTAGTTCCAGATCTGGATCACCGCGAGGGTGCAGAGGATATAGGGCAAAAACAAACCGGGATTTTCAAAGACATTGCCGGAATGATGCAGCAGCTCGTTGTTCCTGCCGATGATATAGACAAAAATCAGGTCGTAAATCAGTTCGAGGTATTCGACCTTTTTCTCTTTTTTCTCGAATAGATCATGAATCATGGCGATACCTCCTGGTTGATCAGCTTTTCCATCCAGATCATATCGTACCAGCGGCCGAATTTCCAGCCGCTTTTGCGGAAGGTACCGGCAAGCGTGAAGCCGAGTCTTTCGTGAAATTTCGGGCTGTCCATGCTTAGATGAGGATCGTCGCCCAACGGTACGCCGATACAGGCGTAGAGATTGCGGAAGCCGCGCTGCCGCAGCTCCTCCTCCAAGGCGGTATAGAGCGCTCTGCCGAGTCCTTGGTGACGGGCGTCTTTGTCGAGGTAGATCGTCAGTTCACAGCAGAACTGATATGCCTTGCGCGGTATGAAGGCATGGGCGTAGGCATAGCCCTGCACCTTGCCGTCCGCCTCGATCACCAGATAGGGGTATTCGGCGGAGATCTGCCGGACGCGGTTTTCAAATTCAGCCACTGACGGCGTTTCATATTCAAAGGAAACGGCGGTATGGGTAACGTAGTAGTCGTAAATCTCCACCAGCCGCGGCGTATCTCCGAGTGTGACCTGACGAATCAAAACAGACATGGACTCTCCCCTTTCTTTTGATAATACTATGATAACAGATGAAAACGCCGTTGTCCAGAAAAACCTCCGGAAGATCCGGAGGCTTTTTGTCAGACGGTGATATAATCGTTGAGCGTGATGGAAAAGACGATCTTTTCCTTGACGGGCAGGTTCATCACCTGCTTCATGGCGTGTTCGTAGAGATCGAGCTGCGGCTTGTGACGGCGGAGCTCTTCGACCTCGCTGACGCGGTCGGTCTTGTAGTCGACGATCACCAGTCCGTCATCCTCGGCAAAGCAAAGGTCGAGTTCGCCGTCAACGATCTGCTTTCTGTCCGGACGGAAGGTCATGCCCTCCGGCATGGTGAAGGACGGATGGACAAACACGGTGAACTGCTTTTCGCGCCAAACCTTGTCCTTTGGCACGCGCAGAACGCGGTCAAAGAGCGGATGGCTCAGAATCGCCGCGAGCTTGTCGCGGTCAAGGCAGTCGCACTGCCGCTGCGACAGCTTGCCGATATTCAACAGGCGGCTGATCTCCGCGTCCAAATCGTCGCCGGCGGCGGCAAAATCGCAGTAGTGCAGGAATTCATGATGCGCAGTACCGATCTCTGTCGCGCCTGCCTTGGTGTTCTCGCGCGCAAAGCCGGGTACGACCAGTGCTTTGGCGGTATACCGGCGGCTCTCGCTGTGGGAGACCTGCGACGGACTGACCTTCTGCGGAACGCCGATGATGTCCTTGTCGGGATAGTCAAAGGCGAGGTTTTGCCGGAGAATCGAAAGGTAGTCCGGCTGTGCGGCCGCGTTTTGCCGATCATCCTGCTTCTGTTCCGTGACCTCGGCTGAAAACAACTCGTCATCCGTCAGGATCTTGCGCAGGATCCAGCGGTTATCGGTGTCCTCCGGCTCCGCTTCCGGATCAAAGATTGCCCGGGTGGACGGGTGCTTTGCCGCCGTCATCAGGATCCAGTCCAGCAGACGCTTGGCTTCATATGGAGATTCCGGTTGAGCGGCTGCCGGGAGCACCTTGTCGTCAAGCCCCTCGTCGGTGCCGACAAGGATCAGCTTTTCTCTCGCCCTCGTCAGCGCAACGTAAAGCATGCGCATTTCCTCATCCAGATTCTCGCGCTTATGCTTGCTTTTGATCGCGCGGTACGCCAAGCTGGACACGCTGCGGTAATTTTGGAAACGGCGGAACCCGACAAAGGCTTCGCTGTCCGAGAGCACCGCGCTGTGGAATTCGGATTCGTTGAATTTGCGTGCGGTATCCACAAGGAAGCAGACGGGAAATTCCAGTCCCTTGGATTTGTGGATGCTCATAACGTGCACGCAGTCGGCGGTATCCGCCTTCACGCCCGAAGCCGCCGGAAGCGGCTTTTCGCTGGCGATGACGCGCTGTATGTAGGAATTGAAGTCCGAGAGCGTTTTGTAGCCGTTCGTGCAGAACTGACGGGCATAGACGCGCATGAGATCGAGGTTTTTGGTCGGTGAAGCGCCCTCATTGACGGCGGCTGTCACGGCGACGATCGCCGTGCGCTGGTAGATGATCTCGAGCAGTTCGTCCACGGTGCTGACCGCCGCGAGATCGCGCAGGCGCGTCAGACGGTTGAGAAAGTCCGCGCATTTTCTGCCGGTCGGGCTGTCGTCGCTGCGGCAGATAAAGAGAGTACGGTAGAGTCCGGCTTTTCTGTCGCTCATGCGCATGACGGTCAGATCGTCGGGCGTGAAGCCGAACAGCGGACTCATCAGCACGGACAACAGGGCGATATCGTTCGCCGGGTCGTCGATCACGCGCAGGATATTGAGCAGCAGGCGAATTTCCTTGGCGTCAAAGAAGTTTTCGCTCTCCTCGCAGTACGCCGGAATGCCATAATGTGAAAGCTGACGGACAAATTCCGCGCTGCCCTTCTGCTTGGAATCCTCGTCGCTCTTGGAGGCAGCCTTGGCGCGCATGAGTACGGCGACATCGCCGAAGCGCAGCGGCCGCTGACCGTCTTTGTCGCTCACCATAAAGCCGGACTGCATCAACTTCAAGATCCTGCCGGCGACATACTTGGCTTCCAGCGCCGCGACGGAGAGCTCATCGGAGAAGTTATTTTTTTCGATCAGGGCGATCTCCGTGTCGCACTGAGGGTTCTCCGGATAAGTTGCTCCGGGATTGAGGTATTCCTCCCGACAGTAGGAGGACATGATCTGAGCAAAGATATAGTTGACCGTGTCGCAGACCTCGCGGCGGCTGCGGAAGTTGACGTTGAGAAAAATGGTCGCCGGATACTGCGGATCGTGACGGTCAAAGGGAGCATAGGCTTTTTGACGGTCGGAAAAGAGCTTTGCCTTTGACTGTCGGAAGCCGTAGATGCTCTGCTTGACGTCGCCGACCATGAACAGGTTCTTGCCCTCGTCGGAAACGCAGTTGTAGAGCACCTCTTGGATGAGGTTCACGTCCTGGTATTCGTCGAGGATGACCTGGTGAAAGCGTTTGGATATCTCCTGCGCCAGCGCCGTCGGACGGTAGGCAAAACCACCGGTGTGATAGACGGCTTCCTGCTCTGAGCACGGCTGAGCCAGCAGACGGACTGCCAGCAGGCTGACGTCGGAAAATGTGCGGATATTGCGCCTTGCCTTGACGCTTTCCAGTTCCCGGTCGTAGGCGCGTATCAGCTCGCAGAAGGTGATCATCAGCCTGCCGATCTCCCGCTGTTCCTGCTCGGCGTTCTTGTTTTCGAGCACTGCCGCCCTGACCTGCTCGCGGCAGGCGTATGCCTTATTGAACTGGGTGCTCTTTCCCTTTTTCGCTGACTTGTCAAGCTCCGGCAAGGGCTGATAATCCTCGTCAAACAGCTTTTTAACTCCATACACCCACCCCTTGAAGCCGTCGGAACGGAGCGCTTCGCGCAAGGTTTGGAGAGCATTCAGATCGGAAGTAAAATAGGGTTCAAAGAGGTCGGCATATTTTTGCGGAAGCTGCGGAAGTGTCTCTTCCATGCAGCGCTTTATCTTATCCGTCAGCATGTCGGCGGTGGCAGGCAGTTCCTGCTCTATCTCGCTCGCCCAATCTGTTTCATAGAAGGGCTTCTCTGTATAGCTGCTCACAAGCGCGTCCAGCCATTCCTCGCGGAAGGGCTGATTCTGCAAGAACTGATGGACGTCCATCACCGCCTTGCGCAGTCCGTTATCGGTGTTGTTGGAGGATAAAGCACGAAGCAAGGCACGGAAGTCCGGTGAATTGGCGGCGTAAAACGGCTCGATCGCGTTGTCGAGCGCCTTGACCGCGACGGTCTGGATCTCCGCGTCGGAAGCAATGCGAAAATCAGGCGACACAGCGAGCGCGGAGAAATTCTCCTTGACAAGCGTAGAACAAAAGCTGTCGGTCGTCGAGATATGGGCGCTGTAGAGCCGCTGCTTCTGCCGCAGCAGCGCCGCGTCGGACGGATCGCGCGCCAACAACTCTTCAAGACGGTCGCGGATGCGCTTTTTCATCTCCGCAGCCGCGTCGCGTGTAAACGTGAGCACCAGCAGCTTGTCGACGTCGATGGGCTCATCGCCGGTGATCATGGTGATGACGTGCTGCGCAAGCACGGCGGTTTTGCCGGAGCCCGCCGCTGCCGACACCAGCACCGTTCCGCGCGAATCGATCGCGTCCTGCTGTTCGTCTGTCCATCTGACTGCATTTTCAGGCATCTTCATTCACCTCTTCCTCGATTTGGCTGAGTATTTTTTCGCGCTTGCCTTTTGTCCTGCCGGCAAACTGATTCACGCGCGGTTCGCTCCGGCGATAGGCACAAACGTCCAAGTAGGCGCATTGATCGCACGCCTTGTCTGCGCCGCTGCTAAATGGCTGCGCCGGTATCACGCCGCCGTAGAGGTTCTCCCCCATCCGGCTGATGAGCTGATCGACCTTTTTGAATACCATTTCAAGCTCGTCGGGCGTGACCTTGGTGCTCGACTGCGTGCTAAGACTCTCCTTGTCGGCGATCGTAAAGGCTTTTTTGTCAAGATAGAGTCCGCGCAGCTTGAACGCATCATGCACAAGACGGTCGGTGGTCTTTTCGCGGCTGTCGGATTCGGAAAAGCCGTTGAAAAGGACGTTGGAATAGAGCACGCCTCCCGGCTGGAAATCGCCGTAACGCGCCGCGCCGTTGCGGATGATCGCGATCAGATAGATGAGCATCTGCAGATCAAGTCCGTAGTAGACCTCGGCGAAATTGAAGCCCTTCGCCTTGGATTTGGATTTATAGTCGATGATGCGCAGGTAGCGGCCGTCCTTCTGCTCGGAAATGTCGACGCGGTCGACCTTTCCGCGGATCTCGATCTCATGACCGTCCGGCAGGATGATGGAGTAGCCGCGCATGTCCTGCGGAAAATCAAGCTCGGCGTCCTCGACGTCGTAACCGCTGTTTTCAAGTTCTTCCACGATAAAACGTATCACGCGCACAGTCTTGTCGAGGAGCATTTCGAGCTGGAATCCAAACGAACCGGGCTGGTCGCTGCCGCCTCCCATGAAGGCGTCGAGATAATTGCGGATGGATTTTTCGACAAAATCATGGATCTCCTGCTCCGACAGGGTGGTGTATGCCGCCTTGTCGGGGTAGGTCTTGAAGAACTGCTCGAGAATGCTGTGTACCAGATTGCCGCGCTCAATGGGATCGATCTCGGCGCGGCGTTTTTCGTCAATGCGCAGTCCGTAGGCGCAGAAATAGCAGAACGGACACCGGTAGAAGGTCTGCAACTTGGAAGCGGAATTGACGAGCACCTTGCCGAACAGCTGCTCGGGATGCGCCGTGTCTTTCATCGCAAAGGGAGCGCGTTCGACGGCGCTTTCAACGGCGGCAAGGCGTTCTTTGTAGTCGTCATCCGCTGCAAAGAAGGGGCGCAGAGAGGACAGGTCGGCGCTGCCGTCCTGTAAGGACAGCGCGTAGGCTTCAAACGCCGTCTCGCGGTTGACGAGCATATCCGTATAGAGCTGTGTATCGGTAAATTCGGTGGGCTGCAGCTTCGGAAAGATGCGGCACAGCTCCGTCACCAGAACGGACGGCTTGAGCATGCCGCCGGTGGCGATCTCGAGCTTGGGATAGCTCATATAGAGCAGATCGGACGCAGCGGAAAGGCTGTTGTACGCCATGAAGGTTTCGAGGTCGGCGAAATCGGTCGGACTGTCGCTGAGCTGCAGATCCCTGTCGAGAAGCAGCTGCAGCTCGTATTCGGAAAAGAGTCCGCCGCCTGTGGGATTTGCCGGGAAAACGCCGTCGGTACAGCCGATCAGGAACACCGCCCTGTAATGCGGATCGCGGACGCGCTGGGCGTTGGTGACGATCACGGAATCGAGGTAGCGCGGTATCTCGGCGAACTCGATCGCGCTCAGCTGCATGGCGAGCAGCTCATAATAACGCCGCAGAGGAAGCACTTCCTCTCCGATCACGCTCACCAGACGGTCGAGCGAACGCGAAAACAGCTCCCAGATGCGTACCTGCTCGTCGGAAAGCGCCTCCGCCTCGCCGTTTTCAAGACGACGGCAGAGCTTGTCCATGCCGTCGCGGACGCGGAGACTTTCGGTCAGCATGGTATACAGATTTTCGGTTATCCTTCCGGCGGTGCTGTCCTTTGAATCCTCGCGGAAGGCAAGCAGGGCTGTTACGACCTCCCTGCGTATCTTTTCGGCATTATCGCGCCGCACATCCGTTTCCGAAGGCGTTCCGAAGCCGGCGGAATTCTGAGTAAAGGGCTTTTTGAATCCGTTGTTGTCGATGTTCCAAACAAATATGTAGTCCTCAAAATCGCGGATCTCGCTTTCCGTATACGGCAGGAGACCGCTTTTGAGCAGCAGAAGAAAATCGCTGCGCTCGAAGTTTTCGAGCACCATGCGAAAGACCGCGTTGACGACGCGCGCGATCGGCTTGACGTCGAGCTCCTTGTGCTCGTCGAGGAAGCAGGGAATGCGGTATTTTTCGAATACCGAGTGGATCACACCGCTGTATTCGGACGTGTCATGGGCAATCACGGCGATCTCGGCATAGCGGTAGTCATGCTGTATCACCAGCTTTTGGATCTCACGCGCCGCGAATTCGCATTCGTCATATGTATCCTGCGCCGGATAGAGAAAAACGTGCTCCGGCGTATCGGCATAGGGCTCCGGCGACTGGGCGCCTCGGAAAACGGCTGCTTCCAGTGCTGTGAGTTCCTGATTGTGAAAACGGCGGTTCTCTGTCAGCCGGATCGACGGTTTGACAGTGATATTCTGTGAATGCGCGTACTGCTTCAAGCGCGCGTAGGTCTTGCAGGAAGCGGAAAAAACGCCCTCGTCCCGGGTATATTCCGGATCAAGCGTCAGAGCGACCGTCACGCGGTCGCAAGCTGCGATCAGGTACTCCACCAGCCGAAGCTGCTGGGCGTTGAAGCCGCTGTAGCCGTCGATGAACACGGTGAAGCCGCGAAACACCTCCGGATGCGTCAGCAAAAGTTCTCCGGCACGGTCGATATCGTCCAGCGGATCGACGTGCGTCTGCGCAAGTCTGCCGTAGAACACGTCGAGGATATCGGCGGTATCAAGCAGCTTGTTTTTGAGCGAATCATCGCCGAGTTCTCCGGCGTTGGCGGCGTCACGAAGCTGATCGGTGCTGACTCTGCCCTTTTTGCAGTCCAACATGGTGCTGAGCATAAGCCGCGTCAGGCTGCGGTTATTGCGCGGATTAAGCATCCGCAGCTTGCCGTCCAGATCGTCAAGGGTTCGGCTCATGACGACCGCGCGCGTGCCGTTGTCAATGACGGCTCCCGGCGGATTTTGCGTCTGTTCAAAGACGTATCGGCACAGCTTGCCGAAGCCGAACACGTTGACCTTTTGCTTGTCGGGCGCTCCGAGCAATTCGAGCACCGCTTTTTCGGTTTCGAGGCTCACCTGGTCGGGTATGAGCATGATGATGTTTTCCGCGCCGTTTTGTATCGCTTCACGGATCTGCGCGTACACCGACCGCGTTTTGCCGGTGCCGGTTCGTCCGAGTATGAATTGCAGCATACGCTCACCTCTTTCTATGGTTATGATATCGGATGAGATGGGGTAATCATGTCTCATCCGAATAGATTTTGCAGATATTCTATCCACTCCACCGCCTTGAAGCGGTAGGAATAGGGTTCGCCGCGGACGATTTCGTATTCGTCGCTGTCAAAGCTCTCTCTCGCCTGCCTTTCGCGGTCTTCGGCGGCGGAAAGGCAGATTCCCGGATAGAGAACGCACCACCAGTTGTGTCCCTCCGCCTTGCCGATGCGGATGCGCAGCGCGTCATACATGCCTGCCGGAAGGGTGTAGCTGTCGTAACGGCGCGTGTTGAAATACATGTTGGTGATCTCGGCGGTTACCGGGTAATCACAGCCGTTTTGCAGCACCTCGTCACAGGCGATATCGGCGAAATGTTGCAGATTGCCGCTGACGACAGCTTCTGCCGTTTGCTTGTCGGGCGCTGAGGACAACAGCGGCTGCATTTCGGACAAAATACGGTCGCGGACTTTCAGCTTCAACGCCTGGTCGGCCTCGCTGTCGGAATTGGCGAGGATATGGAGCCGGAAGGTATCGCCGGATATGCGTTCACACTGCGCGTGAAAAGGTATCAGCGAGAAGATGACGGTCAGGATAAATGCCACACAGGCGGCTTTGACGATTTGTTTCATAAGAAAAACCTGTCCTTTCGTCAAGAGTATGGACAGGTTTTGGGGTTTTATTCAACTGCGCAGCCGGTTTTGACGGGCTTGCACAGAAATGTCTGCGGATAAGTTTCTTTGAGCGTTTCATAGCACTTCTGCGCACGTCTGCTTGAAGTGAAGATCGCGAACACGGCGGAACCGGAGCCGCTCATGCCGCAGCCCCTTGCCTTGCACTGAAGCATGACGCGCTTGATCTCGCTGACCTCCGGTATTTGAAGTGCAAGTTCAAAGTCGTTGAAAATCGTGGTGGAGATCATGAACATGTCGCGGCTGTAAAGCGCCTTCACCATCTCGTCGCAGTAGGACGGGTGCTTGCCGAGCGCGTCGACCTTGCGGTATGCCTCGGCGGTGGAAACGCTCACCGCGTCGGGCTTGCAGATCACGATGTCGGAGCAGTGGAAGGAAGGCAGCTTCTTCATGTCCGCGCCGATACCGGTGCAGAGCTTGGTGCCGCCTTCGATGCAGAAGGGCACGTCCGCGCCGACTCTCTCGCCGATCGCGCGAAGGTCAGCCGGCTTGAGCATGGCGTCGAACAGGACGTTCAAGCCCATCAGAGCCGCCGCGCCGTCCGCGCTGCCGCCGGCAAGTCCCGCCTGGGTGGGGATGGTCTTGTCGATATGGATGTGTACGCCCTTCGGCTCCATGCGGCAATAGTCAAAAAAGCGGTACGCCGCCTTGGCGCAGATATTGCTGTCGTCGCAGGGTACGCCGGGATAGTCGCAGGAGATCGTCACCTTGCCGCTGTCATTGTCGGAGACGGTGACGGTGTCGCTGAGACTGACGCTCTGCATGATCGTGGCAATGTCGTGATAGCCGTCCGGGCGCTTGCCGAGCACCTCCAAGGTGAGGTTGATCTTGGCAGGCGCGTTGACCTTAATTTCCATGGTGGAGCTCCTCTAAAAATTCGCGGATGCGCTCCAGCGCGATCTTGAGGTGCTTGAGCGAGTAGGAATAGGAAACGCGCACAAAGCCGTTGCCGGACTCGCCGAAGGCGTTGCCGGGAACGACGGCGACGTGCTTTTCCATGATCAGGCGCGTGCAGAATTCGTCGGAGCTGAGTCCGGTGGACTTGATACAGGGGAACACGTAGAACGCGCCGAGGGGCTCAAAGCAGGTCAAGCCCATGTCGTTGAAAGCATCCACCACCAGACGGCGGCGCATGTCGTATTCATCACGCATACGGTTCACGTCGCGGTCGCCGTTGCGCAGCGCCTCGATCGCGGCGTACTGCGCGGTCGTCGGCGCAGACATGATGCCGTACTGGTGCAGCTTGGTCATCTGTCCGATCAGTTCGACGGGACCGAGCGCGTAGCCGAGCCGCCAGCCGGTCATGGCGTAGGACTTGGAAAAGCCGTTGATGACGACCGTGCGCTCGTACATGCCGTCGATGGAAGCGATGGACACATGATCCCTGCCGCCGTAGGTCAGCTCGGAATAGATCTCGTCGGAGAGCACAAGGATGTCCTTTTCGATACAGACCTTGGCGATCTCCTCGAGATCATGGCGCTCCATGATCGCGCCGGTCGGGTTGTTCGGGAACGGCAGGACAAGCAGCTTGGTCTTGTCGGTGATCGCCGCGCGGAGATCGTCCGCTCTCAGACGGAAGTTGTCCTCGTCCTTGGTATTGATGACGACCGGCACGCCGCCTGCCATCACGGTCAGCGGATGGTAGCAGACGAAGGAAGGCTGCGGAATGATGACCTCGTCGCCTTCGTCGACCAGTACGCGGAGAACGAGGTCGATCGCCTCGCTGCCGCCGACGGTCACTAACGCCTGCTTGGTCGGGCTGTATGTAATGCCGAAGCGTCTTTCGTAGTATTTGGTGATCTCATTGAGCAGGTCGGAGAAGCCGCGGTTGGGCGAATACCATGTCTTGCCCTTCGTCAGGCTGCGGATACCCTCGTCGCGGATATGCCACGGCGTCTGGAAATCCGGCTCGCCGATGCTCAGCGAAATGACGTCCTTCATTTCGTTGGCGATGTCGAAGAATTTGCGTATCCCGGAGGGCTGGACGCTCTGGATCCGGGTGTTCATATATTTTTGGTAATCCATCAGAGAATAAGGCTCCTCTCGTCAGTCTGGTTGTCCGCGTCGAAGAGATTCATGCCCCTGTCCTTGTAGCGGCGCATGATGAAATGGGTGCCGGTGGACAGCACGCCGTCGATCGTGGAGAGCTTTTTGGCGACAAACATGGCGATGTCCTGCATCGTCTCGCCGCGGACGATCAGGGCGAAGTCATACACGCCTGCCATGAGGTAGACGGACTCGACCTCCTCAAACGACATGCACATCTGCGCCATTTCGTCAAAGCCGGTCTCCTTTTTGGGCGTTACCTTCAGTTCGATCAGCGCCTCTACATAGTTGTCGTCCGCCTCTTCCCAGTTGACAACCGCCTGATAGCCCTTGATGATACCCTTTTGCTGGTATTCGCGGAGCTTTTCCTTGATCAGGTTTTCCGGCTCTCCGAGCATGGCGGAAAGCTCGGCGGTGGTGAAATTGGCGTTCTTTCTGATGAGCTGTAACAGTTTGTTCATAGTAACCTCCCGTATTATACTGCCTGCAGGGCAGTTTTTTCGATAATATTCATCATATTCGCGCAGACCGAAACCGCCACGCAGAACAACTCGTCGGCGCCGTCCGCGATATCGAGCTCGCAGTAGCCGCTGTGCCTGCGGTGTGAGAGCACCAGCGTTTTGTCCACGTCGATGACGTCGAAGCTCTTGGCGGCGATGGCGCCGCGGATATGATAGTTGATGCCGTAGAAATGGGAATAGACACCCTTTGCGGTGATGATGTTGACGAAGGTGACGCGCTTTTTGCCCATGCGCAGCGCATAGGTGCAGCTGCCGGCGATCGGGAGCCTGCGGATCCTGACCGCTGTTCTCCCCTGCGCGTCTGTCACCGACAGGCGCTGCTGTGAAAAAATCCTGCCGGGAGCATAGCTCACCCTGTATGTTTCATTGCCGGACATATCGCAGATGACAAACAGCGGATCGTCCGCGGAGATCGTTCTTTTCAGAAACAGCGTCATGCATATCACCGTCATATCAAAATAACCATAGGCAAAAATGATACCTATGGTTATTATACTACAAAATATGGAATTATACAAGTGTTTTTCTAACCTTAAAGCATCGTGCGGCGCAGACGCTTCTGGTGGAAAAGGTACTGCGTCTCGATCAGGTGCTCGTACTTGGCGACGTAGCAGGAAGTGTAGCCCATCATCAGCCAGAAAAACATGACCAAAAAGGATATGTCATAGAGCAGCGCCTTCTCGAAAAAGGCGTAGCCCATATAGGCGGCAAGGAATGAGAACAGGCAGGGATAGACCTCGGCGCGGACGGTCTTGCGCCGCAGGAACAAATGCTGCGCCGCGTGCTTGGCAAAGCGGAAACCAAAGGTGCCGAACAGCAGCGCGCCGATAACGCCGGTGGAGACGATGATCGTCAGAAAGCCATTGTGCAGGTCGTTTTTGTGATAGCTGTATTCGAGCACGCCGCTGAGGTATTCCTCGCTGTAAAAGACGATATTGCCGTGAGAGATACCGAATACCGGCGAGATCTTGAAGAGGTCGATGGACTCCTTCCACAGCCTGAACCTGCCGCTGTCGATGTTGGTGTTCTCGTGGTCAAAGGTGATCTCCGGCTTTTCTTCCTCTTCCGCGGTCTCCTTGTCCGGGAGCCCCTCGATGGGCTTGTCGTCAAAGAGCACGTCGACCAGGGCGTTTGTCTTGCTGGTGATCACCGTAAAGCCAGCCTTGAATACCGTGCGCAGCATCAGCGACGAGCTGACGAACACCGCGAGCACGAGCAGCAGCGTGACGATCTTGATAAAGACGCGCGAAGGCGTCATGCCCTCTCTCCTGTCGAAAAAGACGTAGGTGATGTAGACGCAGACGTAGCCCAGCGCCAGCACGATGGAGGCGTTGGAATCGCTGAGGATCAAGGCAAAGATATTGATGACGACGCAGGCGTAGATAAAGCCCATGCCCAGCCTGCGCGTGTTGGAATTGCTGTAGAGCCCGTCCTTTGTCATCATGTGGCAGCAGACGACGGCGACTACCGATACGAAGCCGAGCAGATTGGGATTGAAAAACACGCCGGTGAAGCGGTTCTCGTATATCGGGAAATAGATCCAGTAGAGATCCTCGAAATTCCACTCAAAATAGACGCCGAATAACAGGCAGAAAAAGCCGACGACGTTCAGCGCGGTGGTGAGTATCACCAAACCCTTGGCGATCAGGTTGAGTTCGCGCTTGAAGTCAAAGCCCGGCTCGGTGTGCATACCGTAAAAGACGAAGAAGCATATCAGCACGTGCAGCTGCATGACAAGCGAGAACAGGAGCGTTTCGGTCAGATTCAGGAGCATGGTGAACAGCGAGACGATCAGAAACGCGCCGATCCACAACCCGAAGCGCATTTTGAAAAAGGTGTTGTAGCGGCGCTGGTTGTAGAAAACCAGCCACAGTCCCCATATAAACAGGAACGGCAGGCACACGTATGCCGCCACCTGAACGAAGGATATCATGCAGAAAAACAGATCAAATATGTATATCGTCCGGAAGAGCGACGTATCACGCAGTTTTTCCTTGAAAGCAGTCATAGCATAACCTCTTGCGCGGCTGTCAGGAGCCGGCAACCTCAAACACGGTTTGGAACATCAGCTTGATATCGGAGAAAAAGCCGAAATCGCGCGTATAATCAAGATTATATTTCATCTTTTCGGGCAGGACTTTTTGGATATAGGTCTCGTCGGCATTTTCAGCCTCGGAAAGCAGCCTTTCCTCGTCCTTGTAGCGAATGGAAGCAAGCGAAGTAATGCCTGCCGGAAGCAGCAGCGTCGCGTAATACTCCGGCGCGTACTGTTCCACATACCGAGGCACCTCCGGGCGCGTTCCGACAAAGGACATGCTGCCGCCGAGGACGTTGAACACCTGGGGAAGCTCGTCCAGACGATATTTGCGTAGGAAACGGCCGGTTTTTGTCACGCGGCTGTCTGCGTTGGTCGTTACCTGCGTTCCGAGCGCCTCGGCGTTAACGACCATGGTACGGAATTTATTGATTTTGAAGCGCTTGCCGTAGGTGGTGACTCTCTCCTGCCGAAACAGCACCGGACCCTCGGAATCCAGCCTGACCACGACAGCGATCACGGCGATGGGAATGAGGAGAAACACCAGCATGACAAGCGACACCAGAATATCAAATAGACGCTTGACGACCAGCGAGAGCTGCTTTTTGCGCAAAATATCATAGTAAGGTCTGACCGCCGGCGTCTGAAACTCCGGGGGCAGCTTTTCAAAAGCAATCATAAGCACACCTGCATATTATTCAAGGTATAAAATTTCATTTTATATTATATGCCCGGCAAGGGTAAAAAACAAGTTTCGTATCAAAACTTTCATCAATTATCTACATAACGTAAAAACCGACGGAGCAAACGCCGTCGGTTTTTAGGTAATTTTATGGAGTAATCAAGCACATTGAAAGGAAGTCGTTTTTGTTTCGATGGGTATACTATACCACACTCTTTGTAATATGTCAACACTTTTTTGAAAAAATATTAATTTTTATTATATTCTTTTTTATTGCAAGTTTCCCCTTGACGAATCGCAAAAAACAATGTAAAATAGAATCAGAAAAAGTGAATGGTATTTTTTATACCGCTTTGGGTTAGACAACAGCCTGCCCGATTCGTGAATGATTTTAAAATAACCCTACAACTCTTAAATCGGGAGCTTTACTCTCTGTGTGGTGTGCAGACCTCCCATATCCCGGAAGAAGGGAGCCTGAAGCACAGAGGTGGGCACCCACCTGTTCTACTCGTAGGCAGGTTATTATTAAATCATACGGTCGGGCGGGTTTTTTGCTTGCCCTTTTTTTCTGACAATTTTTAACACTACAGGAGACATGTACATGAAAATATCTGTTTTGGGCTGCGGCCGTTGGGGCAGCTGCATCGCGTGGTATCTCGACAAGATCGGTCACGACGTGATCAGCAGCGGTCTTGCGGACGCGCCTGAATTCATTCAGCTTCGCGATGAACGTCACAACGACTATCTCAGCTTTCCGGATTCGATCCGCATGACGAGCGATCTCTCCGTCGCTGTGGAACATGCCGAGGTGATCGTGATCTCTATCTCTTCACAGCACCTGCGCGAATACATGACGGATATCGCCAAAAACAACCTCGACGGCAAGATCATCGTCCTGTGTATGAAGGGCGTTGAGGTCGCCACCGGCAAGCGTCTGAGTCAGGTCGTCGGCGACTTTGTGGACGAGAGCAAAACGCCCGTCGCCGTATGGGTAGGCCCCGGTCATCCGCAGGATTACGTGAAGGGGATCCCGAACTGCATGGTGATCGACAGCAGCAACCGGGAAGTCAAGGAAAAGCTCGTCAAGGCGTTCAACAGCGATTTGATCCGCTTTTATCTCGGCACCGACCTGATCGGCAGCGAGATCGGCGCAGCCGCGAAGAACGTCATCGGCATCGCCGCGGGTATGCTCGACGGTCTGCACTACACCTCGCTCAAGGGCGCGCTGATGGCGAGAGGCACCCGAGAGATCGCCCGGCTGATCGCCGCTCTGGGCGGCAATGAGTTCAGCGCCTACGGTCTGTGCCACCTCGGCGATTACGAGGCGACGCTCTTCTCCCCTTGGAGCCACAACCGCAAATTCGGCGAGGAGTTCGTTCAGGGCAAGCGCTTTGAGAAGCTCGCCGAGGGTGTGATGACCTCCAAGGCGCTCTATCGGCTCGGTCAGCAACACCACGTCGATCTGCCGATCGTCGAGAGCGTTTACAAGGTGCTCTTTGAGGGAGCCGACATCGAGGACAGTATCCGCAAGCTCTTTGTCCGCGCTGTCAAGCAGGAATTTGAACGGCAGGTGAGCGAAGATGGGAACTAAGCCCGTTATGGCGGCGCCCCTGCAAAAATCGTCCATATTGGAAACGATCGTCGTCACCATACTCGGCGTGCTCACCTTTATCGCGTTCGGTTACATCGCCGTCATGAGTTTTTTGCAGACCTCGGTGTTTGAGAGAACCAACATCGCGCTTGAAGTCGTGCAGTATCAGCCGGACAACATTTTGCTGAACCTGTTCTTTACCGTGCTGTTTTTTGCGCTGCTCTTTTGGCTGAGAAGGTACTATGATTTCTTTGCAAAGGTCGATTTGCGCGTCATGGAGATCGTTCTTGTCGGATGGGTGTTGCTGCTCGGACTGTTCTGGGTGTTCAGCGTGACCTCTGTTCCGGCAGCGGACAGCGGCATGATCTACCATACTGCCACGCAAGCCGCGCAGGGCAACTATTCCTCGATGCTCAACAACGATCCGACCTCTCCGATGGCGGATTATTATTACAATCATTCCTATTATAACTATTTCCCCTATCAGCTCAGCTTCGTCGCATTCAGCGAACTGTTCTACCGGATCTTCGGCACCGGCAGCTCCATGCCGATCCAGATCTTCAACGTGCTCACGCTGGCTTCCGCCTATTACGCGGTCGCCAAGATCGCCTATCTGCTTTTCAACAGAAGAAGCGTCGAGTTCATCACCGTCATCATGCTCGCAGGATGTCTGCAGCCGATCTTCTTCTGCACCTACGTTTACGGCAATATCATCGGCATGTCCGCCGCGCTGTGGGCTTGCCTGTTCCTCATCAAGTATTTCCGCACGAACCAATACGTCTGGCTGATCCCGTCCGCCCTGCTGCTGACGCTCTCCGTCTTTGTCAAGTACAACAACCTGATCTATCTGGCGGCGTTCGTGATCGTTTTGATCATACACGCTGTCCGAGAGAAAAAATGGCAGAGCGTCGCCTTCGGCGCTGCAATATGCATCCTGTGCATACTGATCCCTTCCATTCCGGCTAGGGTGTACGAGACAAAAACACAAGTTCCATTCGAAAAAGGCGCGCCGCAGTCCTGCTTCCTCGATATGGGACTGCAGGATTCCCCGATGGCTTCCGGCTGGTATACCAAGACGGCTGTCAATGATTATTATCAGGCAGGCTTTGACGCGGATATGGCAAAAACGATCGCCGGTCAGCATATTGATCAGCGCATGTCCTTCTTTACCTCACAGCCCGACGTGATGTTCACCTTCTTCAGCAACAAGGTGCTCAGCCAGTGGAACGAGCCGACGTATGAATCCCTCTGGATCAGCCAGGTCAAGGAGCATTCGACGCCGGTCTCCGATTTCATCAACAGCTTCTATAACGGCGGCACCAATCAGTTTTTGGAACTGTACTTCAACTTTCAGATGCAGTGTACGCTGCTGCTCTTCGCCGCGGGCGTCTATCTGATGTTCGTACACAGGAAGCTGAGTCTGGAAACGATCCTGCTGCCGCTGATTTTGCTCGGCGGCTTCGGCTACCATCTGCTGTTTGAAGCGAAGTCACAGTACGCGCTCACCTATCTTCCCCTTTTGCTCCCAATCGCCGCGTATGGTCTCAATACCCTGCTCGAAGGCAAGTACACACGCCTGAAACATGTGGTAGAGGTCATCAACGCCAAAGCGGAACCGAAATAGAATATAAAATGATCCCTGCAAGCAGCTGTTTGCAGGGATTTTTTTCGTTTATTGTCTTGTTTTGAAGAAATTCTTCATGCTGTCGGTGCTCTTCTCGTGAAAGCGGAACCAGGTGACGATCTCGTCGATCACCCTCTCGCTTTCGGGGTAATCCGGGCGTATGACGGGGAACGCGTGGATCAGCTTTTTATCGCTGCCCATGTGACGCAGGAAGTGCTCCACGCCCTTGTTGCCGAGCTCGCCGGCAAAATCCAGCGTGTACCGTTCCAGCATATCCTCCTTGCTGGTGATCAGGTAACACGGCGGGATATGGTAGATGATCTCGGGGTGTTCCGGATTGGTGTACTGCTCCATGCTCTTGTTGCGCTCGTCTTTGCCGTAGATGGAACGCGACAATACCCATCCGAGCGCGTCGTTTCTGTTGGTGTAGAACATGCCGCTGATGAGTCCGATCGCCTTGAACTGCATCCTCGTCGGCGGATAACCGATCGCGTCCTGAAGCGCCTTGGAATTCCTCATGGCGGCAACATAGGTGGCAAGATACGCGCCGGCACTTTCGGCGACCATGTAGAGCCTGGTGATGTCCACGTCGAATTCCACAAGTTTTCTGCCCACGCAGTCCATTCCGGCGCATACGTCGTCAAACTGCTCGTAAACGCGGACGTCGGGGATCAGACGGTATTCCAGAGAAAACACCAGATAGCCTCTCTTTGCCAGCTGACGGCAGAAGCCTGCGGAGATGTTCTTGTTGCCGTCGATCAAGCCGCCGCCGTGAATGTTGACAATGACCGGCAGTTCGGTTCCCTTGGGAACGACCGGCTCAAAAATATCCATCAGCAGCTCCTTGTCGGCACGGTTGCGGTAAGGGATGTCGCGGTGCTCCCGCAAGCCCTCCGACGAGATCACCGGCAGTTCATCCAGCTTGAGCGCCTTGTTCAAATTTCGTTTGATAAATGACAATACAATGTTTTCTGCAAAACCCATGTCAGAAAAACCTCCCCTGTTCATCGGACGCATGAGATGCGCTTTTTTTATTTTACTATAAAAAGATTTGATTTTCAATAGTTTTTTCGTATACTTTACAGAATCAGATGTTGACTTAAAACAGGCTGATATGATAAAATCAATATATAATATTTTTCTGTGAACGAGGACAAAACAATGAAGCTGATCCATGAACTGATCCATGAACATGCCGCGGCGTTTCCTGACAAAACGGCGCTTTCGGATGAATACGGAGAAATGACTTACCGGGAACTGGCGCAAAAGAGCAAAGCTGTCACCTGCGCGCTTGCTTCACTCGGCGTGAAGGCCGGCGACGCGGTCGCGGTGTATGTTCCCTATGTCAAGGAGATCATGCTCGGCGCTCTGTCGGCATGGCAGACAGGCTGCATTTTCATTCCGCTTGACGAGGCGTATCCCGAAAAGCGGCTGGAATATATTTTAGAGGACGCGCAGGCGGCGGCTGTGCTGACCGTCCGCGGTTTCTGGCAGGAAAAGCCGCTGCAGGTTGCGGCGGAAAAGGTCGTTTTTCTGGATGAAATATCAGAAAACGGGCAAAACGCTGTCTTTTGCGATTCGCTCTCAGGGGACTCCCCTGCCATGCTGCTGTACACCTCCGGCACCACCGGAAAGCCCAAGGGCGTGCTGCACTCCCACCGTTTCCTGCTGCAGATCGCGGACTTTATCAAGGTCCACGACGACGTGGTGCTCAGCGAACACACGCGTTCCGGCGTGATGTCGAGCTTTCCCTTTGTGGCGACGATGGTGTTTTTGATCGGGCCGCTCCATTACGGCGGCACCGTCTGCATCGCGCCGAAGATCGCGCGAAGGGATATGGGGTATCTCTATCAGTTCATCAGGGAAGCGCATGTCACGCATATTTTTATGCCGTCCAGTCTTGCCGCGATCATGGCAGAGGACTACGACCTGAGCGGCGTGTTTGTCTTTGCCGCCGGAGAAAAGCTGCGCAATTTCCAGGCGCTGGTTCCCGGCAACATCCTCATCAACATGTACGGCAGCACCGAGACGAGCGCGATCATCTCCAAGAAGATCAAGGGCGACGAGGAGCGTATCTTTGTCGGCAAGCCCTACCGCAACACGGCGGCGATGGTGGTCGACGACGATCTGAACCCCGTTGAAGCCGGCACGCCCGGCGAGCTGCTCGTTTCCAACGACTATATGTCGAGCGGCTACTACCACCTGCCGGAGCAGAGCGCCGAAAAATGGTTCGAAAAAGACGGCAGGCGCTGGTTCCACACCGGCGACCGCGCGGTTTGCGCGCCTGACGGCGACATCGACATTCTCGGCAGAACCGATAACATGGTCAAGCTGCGCGGCTTCCGCATCGAGACCGGCGAGGTCGAAGCGCAGATCGCCAACGCCCTGACAAGAACCGGCAGAACCGACGTCGGACAGCTCGTGGTCGTCATCAAAACCATCAACGGCACCGATCACCTTTCCTGCTATTATGAGGCGGCGAAGGAACTGGACAAAAAAGAAATGATGGCGGAGATCGCCGGTTATCTGGCGGAATATATGATCCCCGACGTATGGGTGCGCATGGACGCGCTGCCTCGCAACCTCAACGGCAAGGTCATGCGCAACGAGCTGCCGCAGCCCAAGCGCGAACGCCGCACGATCGGCGTGCTCGACAGCGAGGTCGTCACGCGCGTATTGATCACCGCCGCGGACGTTCTGGGTACCGACTACCTGATCGCCCCCGACGACAAATTCACCGAGCTCGGCGGCACCTCGCTCAACTCCATGGAATACGCCGTGGCGCTGCGTGAGCAGGGTATCAAGATCAGCGGCGCGCAGATCTTGCAGTATAACACCCTGCGCAAGATCGCCGAAATGGCGGACGTCGCCTACGAGCAGCTTTGGACGCGGGAAGAATATGAAGCGATCCGCGAGGACTTCGCCTCACGCGGCGAGCATATCGAAAAGACGCTGCCGATCTCTTCCACACAGGACGAAATGCTGTTCGAGCAGATCATCTATCCCGAATCCACCATCTTCAAATCCGCCTTCTTCATTCAGGTGGACAGCGTGGTTTCCGAACAGCACCTGCGCCGTGCGCTGGATATCGTCGCAACGGAAAACGAGGAACTGCGCTCGGCGATCGTATTCCACAACGTCAGCGTCATCCAGCAGGTCATCACCGACCGCAAGATCCCGTTGGAAATGGTAGAAGCGGATACAAGCGATATCGAGGAACTCGAGGCGCTCCGTCAGAGAACGCTGAACACGCCGATCGACTTGCAATATGACAGCGTGATGAAGGTCGTCTGCACCCATGCCGAGGGCATGAGTTATCTGTACTTTATGACGCATTCCATCGCGGTCAGCGACAGTCAGATCCGAAACTATGTTACACGGATGATGGAAGTGCTGGAAAAGGATTACCCAGACGACACCTCCATCAGCGGATGGGTAGAAGTCCTGAAATTTGCCCGTGAAATGGACGGCGAAGAGGAAAAGCCCAAGCCTACCGCTGCCAAAAAGCCGCTCGGACTGACGAAGGATATACCGCCGGACATCTGCGTCTACTCGGAAAACGACGGTCCCAAGGTCGTCTTTGTCCACACCGGCAACACCGGCAGCTCCGCCTACTACCGTCTGGCGGACAGGATCGGCGACAGGGTGTCCTTTGCCGTCATCGAGCCGTATAACCTCTATCATCCGGACACGGCGGTTTATGGTATCAAGAATATCGCGGCAAATTATATCCGCATTTTGAAGGAATATCAGCCGCAAGGCCCCTATATCCTCGGCGGATGGTGCTACGGCGGCGTCGTGGCGCATGAGATGGCTTGTCAGCTGGAGCAGGCAGGCGAAAAAGTGACGCATCTCTTTATGCTGGATTCGCACGCTCTGGGCAATGAGCGTCTCCGCGAGCTGTCAAAGGGCATGCTGTCCGAGATCAACGCCGATTACTTTGAGACCTGTCCCCTCTTTGCCGAGCTGCGCGAAAGCGGTATGCTGGAAGCGATGGTCAACAACGCCGCGCATGTGTCGGAGGATCTGTACAACCATATCCCTTCTAAGTATCACGGCAGCGTCACCTATTTCAAGCCCGATCAGGTGCCTGCCGGCGTGACGGGCGACAATCTCAAATACTGGAACGACATGATGAAATACGAAGCCGGCAACTATGAGAATTACTGCGATATCGAGAAAATGCAGGTGATCCACACGCCGCATGAGCACGATCTGATGATGGACGACGATTCGCT
>CAMKSB010000003.1 GCA_946415335.1 uncultured Clostridia bacterium | reverse complement strand
ACTGGGTGAAAGGTCACGCCGGTCATCCGGAAAACGAGCGCTGCGACCGTCTGGCGGTGGCTGCCGCGAAACAATACGCATAAAAATGATCCCGGACAGGCGACGAAGGTCTGTCCGGGATCACTTTTTACACAATCGCGAAGCGTTATTGTTTTTCGGTAAGGAGCTTATTGAGTTCTTCAAGGAAGGTGTTGATGTCCTTGAACTGGCGGTATACGGACGCAAAGCGCACGTAGCTGACCTCGTCCACGCTTTTCAGCTCCTCCATGGCGAGCTCGCCGATCTGCATAGTGGTGATCTCTCGGTCGAGCATGCTCTGCAGCTTGGCTTCTATGCGGTCAACCATGCCCTCGATCTGTTTGAGCGACACCGGGCGCTTTTCACAGGCGCGCAAAATACCGGCGGTGAGCTTGTTGCGGTCGAACACCTCGCGCGATTTGTCGCGCTTGACCACGATGATCGGCACGGTCTCGATCACCTCATGGGTAGTGAAGCGCTTGCCGCATTTCAAACATTCACGGCGGCGGCGTATCCTCTCGCCGTCATCCGCAGAGCGCGAGTCGATAACCTTGCTTTCCTCAAAGCCGCAATATGGACATTTCATATAATCCCTCCGGGAAGTAGTTTTTATACTATTCTTTGATAAAAGACTTTAAAACAGATGTCGATGGAAAATTCCGCAGAACAAGGCGGAGGACGCAGGAATCCTGACGGATTCCGAGGACGACAACGCAGTTATGCGAAATTTTACACGGCAGATGTTAAAGGATTTTATTAGAGAATAGTATTATATTTCTATATTGCAATTATAACACAATAACCGACAATTTGACAAGAGGATTTTCTTTACAATACTGTAACTGAATAGAAGGTAAAAAAGGGCGCGCCGGAGCACGCCCTCTTGTTTCATCAGAATTTACGGTAGTTTTTGACTTTTCTTCTCTCGCGCTGACGGCGGCGGTGGATCTTGGAAACGATCATATAGATGACAACGATCAAAACGATCACCGCAAACAGCACGATAAACCAGTAGGAACGGAAAATCGTGGCGATGACGTCGAGCACCGTGAGCAGAGCGCTGCGGTCGATGTTTTCCGACGGCACCAGATTGACGGTGGCAAGCGCCTGTTTTTCGCCGGTCTTGGCGTTGACATAGTAGACGACCGCCTTGCCGACCGGGGTATCGGTTTTCATCGGCGCTTCGAGCACCTCGTCCACCTCGGTCTCAACGACGATCTCCTCCGGCTTCAAGCCGCTGGGCATGATGGCGTTGAGGTCTTTTTCCGGGACGAGGGTCACGGTGTCTCTGCCCCATGCGAGCTTGAGCTTCTGCTCGCAGATCGGGGTGGAGCTGGACTTGACGGTTTGCAATTCCAAGCCGACCAGCGCCCAGCGGAACAGCGCCGCCGCGTCGATGAAGGTGTAATATTCCTCCTGTTCGCCCGCCTTATAGGGAGCGCCCAGCAAAATCAAAATATAGGAATTGCCGTCGGCGGTGGCAGTGGTGACAAGGCATCTGCCTGCCTGATTGGTGGTTCCGGTCTTGATGCCCTCGGCGTAGGTGTAGTAGTACTGGGTGCTGTTGTCGATCAGGTAGTTGGTCGTAATCAGCGGGTATTCGTCTCCCTGACAGAAATAGCGCGTGGTGTTGCAGATCTCCATAAACCGCGGCAAAGTCATGGCGTAGGTGGTGATTTTGTAGAGATCGCGCGCCGTGGTGTAGTGATTATTGTCGTGCAGACCGTCCGGATTGGCGAAGTGGGTGTTTTCACAGCCGAGTTCGTCCGCCTTGTCGTTCATCATCTGCACAAATTTGTCGGTATCACCGCCGCCGACATAGTCCGCGAGCGTCAGCGCCGCGTCGTTGCCGGACGGAACCATCATGCTGTACATCAGGTCGATACCGGACATGGTTTTGCCGACGCGATCCGCCAGATCGGCAACCGAACTGTCGGTACCCTTTAGCTTGTCGAGCACCGCCTTTTTGATCGGTATCTGGGTATTTTCCAGATCCGGGATGTGCTCATAGGCGACGATAAAGGTCATGATTTTGGTGGTGGAAGCCGGGTAGCGCTTTTCATCGGCATTTTTCTCGTAGACCACCTGTCCGATGTCGCGGTGAACCATCAGCACCGCCTCGGAACGGACGTTGACATCCGGCGTGAAGGTGATCGCGCCGACACTCGGTACAGCTATCATCAGCAGTGTGCAGAGCGCACAGAGCACGGCGATGATCTTGACAGAAATCTTTTTCATATTCTCTCCTAGTTGAGCGTATTGCGGCCGCCGCGGTCAAAGAGCCGGTCGATCTCGGCATTGAGCAACCGCAGGTCGTCGCTGCGTAAATCCTTATAGATAAATAGTATATAGTCCGCGATTTTTTGGGAAAGATCGAGACTCTTGGTATCGGCAAAATCCGCGATGGCAAGCTGCGGCAATCCGTGCTGACGTTCGCCGAAGAAATCGCCGGGACCGCGCATTTTCAAGTCCTCGTCGGCGATCTTGAAGCCGTCGTTCGTCCGGCATAGCACCTCCAGACGCTGGCGCGTTGCCTTGGAATAGTGGTCGGAGATCAGCACGCAGTAGGACTGTGCCCCTCCCCTGCCGACTCTGCCGCGCAGCTGATGAAGCTGTGAAAGTCCGAAGCGCTCGGCGTTTTCGATCATCATCACCGAGGCGTTCGGAACGTCGACGCCGACCTCGATCACGGTCGTCGCGACAAGGAGCTTGGTTTCATTATTGGCGAAGCGGTTCATCTCCGCTTCCTTTTCATCGGGCTTGAGTTGTCCGTGGACGATCCCGACGGGGATATCGCGGAATTGGCTGAGCATCAGTTCGGCGGCATATTCCTGCGCCGAAGCAACGTTGTCGAGTTCGCCTTCCTCGACCAGCGGACAGACGATATACGCCTGCCGCCCGTTGGCGATCTCCTCGCGGATAAAGCGGAACACGCCTTCCCTGTCCTTGCCGCCGCGCAGAACGGTTCTCACCGGCTTGCGGTTCGGGGGCAATTCGTCGATGACGGAGATATCGAGGTCACCGAAGATGATCAGACCTAACGTCCTCGGTATCGGGGTGGCGCTCATGACGAGCAGATGAGGATTGTCGCCCTTGGATAGCAGCTTGGCGCGCTGTGCGACGCCGAAACGGTGCTGTTCGTCGGTGACGGCGACGCCGAGATTGGCAAACTCGGTTTTATCGGTGATCAGCGCGTGGGTGCCGATGATCAGCTGCGCCGTACCGTCGGCAATCGACTGACGGACGCGCTTCTTTTCGCTTTCCTTCAACGCGCCTGTCAGCAGTTCGATCTGCACGCCGGAGCCCTCCAGCAGCTTGCGAAAAGTCTCGAAATGCTGTCTGGCTAAGATCTCGGTCGGCGCCATGAACGCCGCCTGAAAGCCGTTTTTGATCACGGTATAGCAGACGGAGGCAGCTACCGCCGTCTTGCCGGCGCCGACGTCACCCTGTACCAGACGGTTCATCTGGGCGGTTTTCTCCGTCATGTCGGCAACGCAGTCGGCGATCGCCCGTTTCTGCGCACCGGTCAGTTCAAACGGCAATAATTGCTCGAATTCGGCGGAATGATCCTCCGTGATGCGCACGCCGGTCAGCGTGCGGCTGTGCTCGCGCAAGCTGCGCATGCCGAGGTTCAGCACGACAAGCTCCTCCGTCACCAGACGGCGGCGTGCTGTTTCCAACGCCGCGCTGTCCTTGGGAAAATGGATGTCGCAGAGCGCCTGCCGCAATCCGCAGAGGTCGAAATGCCGCCTCACCTGCTCCGGCAACGGGTCGCCGATGTGCTCCGGCAGCATTTTGAGCGCGTTTTTGACCGCGTTGGCGATCGTCTTGCTCGTCAGTCCGGCGGTCGTGCGGTAGATGGGATGGATTCGCGTGCCTTCGCTCACCGGCGCAAAGGTCGGCGATACCAACTGCGCGCCGTAGCTGTCGAAGGTTATTTTTCCATAAAAGAAATATTCTATCCCGTAAGTCAGCATCTGGCTGATGTAGCGGTTGTTGAAAAAGACGATTTTCAGCGTGCCTGTGTCGTCATAGACCGTACCGCGCGAAAGGATCCTTCCGCCGCCGATCATCGCGTCGGAGATCGGCGAAGCCAACACCGCCTTGATACAGACCATACCTTCTTCGGATATATCTTCAATTTTGACCGGGCTGCTCCAGTCCTCGTAGGCTCTCGGGTAGAAGTTGATCAGGTCTCCTACCGATTGAACGCCGAGCTTGTGGAACTGCTCCGCGCGCTTTGCGCCGACGCCGGCGAGCGCTGTGATCGGGGTTTTGTAAAGTGAGGGCATAGAGATAGTGGTTAGTGGTTAGTGGTTAGTGGTTAGTGGTTAGTGGTTAGTTGTTAGTTGGGCACGGTTTGGCGCAACTGACAACTTTCCATTAAAAAAACCGGTCAGTGCGCGGTGATAAGCACTTACACTGACCGTTGTTGGTGATGGATTATTCTACGCTGAGGATGAAGTAGTAAACCGGCTGGTCGCCCTGAACAAGGGAGACGTCAATGCGGGAACCAAACTTGTCCTGCAGTTCCTCGAACGCCTTATTTGCGTCCTCTTCCTCGACATCCTCGCCGTAAATCAGCGTCAGGAAAGAGGTGTCCTTCTTGACCATGTTCTTGGCGAGCTTGACAAGCGCCTTGACCGGGCTCTTCTCGGTCATGGTGAGTTTGCCGTTTTCGAGGGCGATAATGTCGCCTTCCTTGATCTTCTTGCCGTCAAATTCGCTGTTGCGCGCCGCGAAGGTCACCAGACCGGTGCCGACGTGACGGGCAGATTCCAGCATCAGCTGGGCGTTGCTCTCGGCGGAGATCTCGGGATCGAAGTTGAGCAGTGCGGTCATGCCCTGCGGGATCGTTCTGGTGGGTACGATCACAACATTTCTGTCGGTCACCATCGGAACGGTCTGCTCTGCCGCGAGAATGATGTTCTTGTTATTGGGAAGCACGATGACGTTCTTCGCGGGCGTGGCAAGCACTGCCTCGTAGATGTCGTCGGTGCTGGGGTTCATGCTCTGTCCGCCGGATACGACGTTGTAGCAGCCGAGCTCCTTGAAGAGGTTCTTCATACCCTCGCCTGCCGCGACAGCGACAAATCCGAATTCCTCGGTCGGCTCGGCAAACTCGAACTTCTCCTTGGCAGCCTTTTTCTTGGACTTCTTCTTGCTCTTTTTGGCGTTCTTGTGCTGCTCCTTCATGTTCTCGACCTTGACGGTGAGAAGCTGACCAAATTCCAGTCCCTTTGTCAGCGCAACGCCGGGAGTCTCGGTGTGAACATGCACCTTGATGATCTCGTCGTCGTTGACGACCACAACGCAGTCGCCGATATTTTTGAGGTAATCGCGGAGTTCCTCGGGATCGGTCTCGATCTCGGGATCTCTGCCGACGATGAACTCGGTGCAGTAGGTGAACTCGATATCGTCGTCGAACTCAGCCGCCGCGCTCTCGAAGGTGTCAATGGTGGGCGCCGCTGCAGTCTCCTCCTCGTAGGGAACCACCTCGCCGTCGCGCAGGAAGGTGAGCATACCCTCAAAGATGGAGCAAAGTCCCTTGCCGCCTGCGTCTACTACGCCGGCTCTTTTGAGCACGGGCAGCAGCTCGGGCGTGATCGCAAGGGCGTCGTTAGCCTTGTTGACGATCGTCTGCCAGACAAACAGCGCGTCGGAATTGTGCTTGGACGCTTCCGCGCCGGCTTCGTAAGCCATTCTGGCTACGGTGAGGATCGTGCCCTCGGCAGGCTTGGTGACAGCCTTGTATGCAGCGTCTACGCCGATACCCAGCGCCGCGGCAATGTTTTTGCCGTTGACTTCCTCCATGCCCTTGAGTCCCTGACCGAAGCCGCGGAACAGGATAGAGGTGATAACGCCGGAGTTGCCTCTGGCGCCGCGGAGCATTGCCTTTGCCGCCAACTCAGCGACCTCGCCGACGTTGGTGCCGTCGTAGTCCTCGAGAGCAGCAGCTGCCGCCATGACCGTCATGGACATATTCGTACCGGTATCGCCGTCGGGAACCGGGAAGATGTTGAGATCGTTGATATGATTCTTCTGTGTGCTGATATTGTGCGCACCGGAGATGATTGCCTGCTTGAGCTGCTCACCGTTTATCATAGAAATACACGTCCTTTTACTATTTTCCTCGTAAAGATTAGACTTTCAAACAGTACTATTATACTAGATAGCGCTGTTTTTTTCAATAGTCAAATGCCGTAGAAATCATAAAATTTTTGTCACTCAATCCGCAGACTTTCAGCAGATATGCACTTTCCGGTCTTGTCGTCGACCTCAAAAAGCGCCGCCTCCAGCTTGCATTCGCCGCTTGCCAGCTCAAAACGCCCGGGAAGATGGGTTTTGAGGCGGTTGATAATGATGTCTGTCCTGACGCCGAGCACGGAATGGATCGTGCCGGTCATGCCCAGATCCGTGATATAGCCGGTTCCTTTCGGCAAAACCTGCGCGTCTGAGGTCTGGACGTGGGTATGGGTACCGAACACTGCTGTTGCCCTGCCGTCGAGGTAAAAGCCCATGGCACGCTTTTCGCTGGTGGTCTCGGCGTGGAAATCGACCAGGATAATGTTGCCCTGCGCCTGTTCAATCAACTTGTCGGCAGTGTAAAAGGCGTTGTCCAGTCCGTCCTCGGTCTGCAGATTGCCCATCAGGTTGATGATGCTGATGACGCGCCTGCCGGTGTCCACGTTGATCAGTCCCTTGCCGGGCGCAGAGCTGCCCGGAAAATTTGCCGGTCGTGCGATGAACGGGCTTTCGTCGAGCAAGGCGAAAACCTCTCTGCGGCGGAAAGCATGGTTGCCGAGGGTGATCGCGTCCACGCCGCTGTCAAACAAATGCTGCGCCGAAACCGGCGTCATGCCGTTGCCGTCGGCGGAATTCTCGCCGTTGCAAACGACAAAATCGACGCCCTTCACGCGCTTGAGCGCAGGAAGATGTTGGCGTAAAAACCGGCAGCCGACGGTGCCGACGACGTCGCCGATACAAAGGATTCGCATACTCGTCACTTCCTTATACTAATATAATTAGATTATAGCACATTTTAATTACTCTGTCACGTTAAATTCTGAGGTTTGGGCAATATTTTCGCAATTTGTGCAAATTGCAGTGCAAGAATATCCGCCCTTTGTCTCTTTTACCATCACATGGCGGCCGATGACCTGCGTTTTCGGCTGACAAAACAGTTCGGTGAGCAGTAAATGGCGCAAAAAGACGCGTTCCGCCTGCGCTTTCGACAGGGAAAAAGAACAGTCGACCAGCTCGCAGGCGGTCTCTGTCCTGACCGAAAGCGGTACCGTTCTGCCGCCGATCTGCAACACTTCCTCGCGGAAGGAATAGGCGGTGTGGTCAAATCTGCCGAAGGACAGGCTGACGGGCAATTCCAGCCAGAAGCATTTCAGGCGTTTGCGGTCGATTTTATTTTCTGATAAAGAATAATAATTGAACTGTTGGGGCAGCTCCAGCGACTTTTCCTCCGTGTATTCCGCCATGATATCCGCGTCGGCACGGACAAAACGCATGCCGCCCTGTCTGGTCGGGTTCACACCGCTGACGAGCAGCTGTCCCTTGACGACGCCGCTTCCCTTTTGCACCTGCGTAAAACCCTGCCGGGCGCGGATGTCGGTGATCACGCCGTCACGCGACGCCTTGATGTTTGCCGGTTGCAGGCTCTGGATCTCCGGCTTTTTGTCCTTCTCGCGCACTTCCACGCAAGCCGTACAGCCTTGGATATTTACGCTCATCCAGCTGAGCGTATCGAGCCGGCGCAGACTGGCGCGTTCGGCTTGCTCCACGTCCAGAGACGCTTTTGGAACGCCCTGCACAACGCCGTTCTGCGCAAGGACGTCACGAATCGCCTGTTCGCTGACGTGGTTCGCGCCGACGATCTCATACGACCAGAGAAACTGTGAGAGCACGATCAGCAGGATCGCCCCGGCGATTGCCCCGGCGAAAAGTCCGGCTCTGCCACGGCATTTTCGCAGAATAAAAGGAAGTCCGCGTCTGGAAGTGACCTTTGTTCTGACGCGCGCTCTTTTCGTAAGCGGTCGGATCGCGCGGTAATCGCGCGCAGACATAAATGCGGAAAGTCCTCCCTCCGTCGGCTGCGGCTCCCACAGAGGAATTCCGCGCGCCGCCGCGAGATTGAGCAGTCTTTCCGGAGAATTGCCGGTCGCTCGGAAACGCACATAGCCCTTGATATATCGGAGTATGGATACGAGCATGGTTCACCTCAACTGAGAAAATCTACCTTTGTGATAAAGCCCTCGACCTCGACGCAGGAGCCGGAAACACAGTGCAGGCACAGCCCTCTGCCCTCGAAGGAGAGCACCAGATCGCCGGCGCTCAGCTTGATGCAGCCGGTCTCATAGAGCAAAATGCCGGTGGACCCTTCCACTGTGACGCGGCGGTTGCCGACGATCTCGATCAGCGGCGCGGTTCCCAGGTCGAGACGTAATGCCGGGAGTTTCTTTTTCATTGGCTTTCTCACCTCGATAAATAATTATGCGCACGCCGGCATATATATTAACGGTGATGCGATGAAGATAAATAAAACCTTCCGCTTCTTCGGGAGGAAAGCGGGACTGCTGATGACAGCGGGGCTTTTTGCCGCCGGATTGATCTGGTCGCAGGGCTGCAAAAAGGGCGTGGAGGAAGCGCTCGGGCTGTTTTTGCGCGTACTGACGCCGTCGCTCTTTCCTTTTATGGCGCTGAGCGCGCTCTGCGTTCGGACCGGACTCTGCGCCAAACTCGGCAGGCGGCTGGAACGTCCGACAAGGCTTTTGTTCGGGCTGAACGGCGTATTGGCACCGGTGCTGCTGCTCTCGCTGACAGGCGGCTATCCCGTCGGCGCAAGGGCGATCGCGCAGCTGTATGAAGCCGGTCAGATACGAGAAAAGGAGGCAACGCACGCGGCGCTGTTCTGCGTTTGCGCCGGTCCCGGCTTTGTGCTGAACTATATCGGCGGACTGTACGGCAGGCAGGCGCTCGGAACCGTGATGCTGACGGCGCAGATTTTGGCGGTGATCCTGAGCGGCGTTGGGTTGAAATTTCTTTTGAAGAATTATCATATTTCTGATAAAGAAATAAGAGCGCCTGCTCTCCCTTTTTCCACGGCGCTTGTCATGGCGGCAAAGGAAGCCGCCGGCGGCATGGCAGGAATCGGCGCGATGGTGCTGCTGTTCGGCGCGTTCAGCGGTATGCTGACGGAATGGCTGCCGTCGGAGGAATGGCGCGCGATGATCCTGCCGTGGCTCGAGATCTGCTCCGGCGTGACACTGCTGATACCGCGCGGCAGCGCAGAGCTCTGCGCCTTTGCGGTCGGCTTTGGCGGCTTATGCGTACATTTTCAAATTTTTGCCGCGCTGGGAAGGCTGCGTGTGAACAAGGCTTTATTTTTCTCTGTAAGAATTATTCAGGGCTTTCTGACGGCGCTTTTTATGCATTTAGGCATGAAACTGCTCCCGGCGCAGGCGGTTTTTTCGTCGGGAACTATATCGCAAGCAGGGTTCTTCGGCGGTAGTATCCTCTCCGGCGCGGCGCTGATGACCGTGTCGGTGGTGTTTTTGTGTTCATTGAGAAAAAGGTAAACGGAGGTCATTTTTATGTGCGGAATTGCAGGATGGATAGAACATGAAGCGAGGATGGCGGACAGGACGCGGATCCTCGGCGAGATGTCGCGGACGCTGGAACGGCGAGGACCCGATGAAAACGGCATTTACATCAACGGCGATCTGGCGCTGATCCACCGGCGGCTGGCGGTCATCGACCGTGAGAACGGCAAGCAGCCCATGGCGGCACGGCATGAGGACTGTACCTATGTGATGGTGTACAACGGCGAGCTGTACAACGCGCCGGAGCTGCGCGAGGAGCTCAGGGCAGACGGCTATCACTTTCGCGGTCACAGCGATACCGAGGTCGTGCTGAAAACCTACATCAAGTACGGCGAGCGCTGTCCGGAACGGCTCAACGGCATTTTTGCCTTCGCGGTGTTCGATACCAAGAGCCGGACGCTCTTTCTCTGCCGCGACAAGATCGGCGTGAAGCCGCTGTTCTACTACGAATACGACGGCGGTCTGCTCTTTGGCTCGGAGATCAAGGCGCTGCTGAAAAGCGGCGTTGTCAAGCCGCAGCTAGACGAACAGGGCTTGAATGAGATTTTCTTTCTGGGGCCTGCGCGAACACCCTCCTGCGGCGTGTTCAAGGGGGTGTTTGAACTGAATCCCGGCGAATGTGCCGTGTATAAAAACGGCAGGCTCAGGCGGCGGTCGTACTTCTCGATCGAAGCGCGCGAGCATACCGACAACGAACAGCAGACCATTGAAAAGACGCGCTACCTGCTGACCGACGCGGTGCAAAGACAACTCGTCAGCGACGTGCCGCTGTGCCTGTTCCTGTCCGGCGGCCTGGACAGCAGTATCATCGTCAAGACCGCTTCCCTGTACCGCAAGGAAAACCGCATGGGCAGAGTCCACACGTACTCCGTGGAATACCGGGACAACGCGCAGTATTTTCAGCGCAGTCAGTTCCAGCCGAACGCCGATTACGAATACATCCACCTGATGGTGAAGGACGCGGACGCCAAGCACAGGGAGGTCGTTCTCGACAACCTTCTGCTCGCCGACGCGCTGTACGATAGCGTGAAGGCGCGTGATCTGCCGGGGTATGTCGACGTGGACGCGTCGCTGCTGCTCTTTTGCCGGGAGATCAAGAAGGACTACACCGTGGCGCTCTCCGGCGAATGCGCCGACGAGCTTTTCGGCGGCTATCCGTGGTATCACAACAAGGAGCTGCTCTTTGAGGATTGCTTTCCGTGGTCAAGGACGCAGGAGGTTCGGCGCAGAATCCTGCGAAAAGGCGTGCTCCCAAGCGGCGAGGAATACGTCCGTCAGCGCTATCTCGACACCATTCAGTCAGCGCCGAAGCTGCGCACGGACAGCAAGGAGGACAAACGCATGAGAGAGATGTTCTATCTCAATTTTTACTGGTTCATGCAATGCCTGCTGGAAAGAAAAGACCGCTGCTCGATGTACAGCGGTTTGGAGGTCAGGGTACCGTTTTGCGATCACCGTCTGGCGGAATACGCCTACAATATGCCGTGGAAGCTGAAAGCCTACGGCGGCAGAGAAAAGGGCATCGTGCGCAAGGCGTTTGAGGACATCTTGCCGAAGGAGATCGCCTGGCGCAAAAAGAGCCCATATCCCAAAACACATCATCCGGTTTACTTCAAAATCTGCGCCGAACGCGTGAGGAATATTCTAAAAAAGAAAAATCCCCTCACCGACCTGCTTGATAAACAGGCGATCGAGGGAATTATCGAAAATCCGGACAGTATCACCGAGCCGTGGTACGGTCAGCTGATGAAGGCGCCGCAGATTTTGGCGTATATCATCGAGCTGGACTATTGGTTTGAGGAATATCAAGTTCAACTGATTTAGAAATCCGTATAGCGCACCTGCAAGCCTTGGGCGCTGCTGGTGATCTCCACCGGCGCCTGTCTGGTCAAAAACAGCTGCGCGCCGGAATCGTTGACGAGTTTGACAGTTTGATCGTCCTCCAATTCGTCCGACGAGGAGGTCGCGATGACGTAATCGGGCTTCGTTTGCGCCATCAGCGCGTTGAGAGCGCTGTGCCATTTGCCGTGATGCGGCAGCTTGACGACTTGGCAGGGACGCGGATTTTTCGCGAGATATTCCTGCAGACGCGCGTCCTCCGCATCGCCGAGGAAGAGCATGTTGACGTCGCCGTGGGTGACGGTGGTGATCAGAGAAGAATTATTGCTGGCGGAATCCTCGTAGACCTCCCTTGCAGGCGGATCGACGGTATAGTTTACGCCGTCGGCGTTGAATTGCAGCACGGAACGGACGGTCTCGGGCATGATTGCCTTGCGTTCAATCGCTTCGAGGTACTTGGCATACGCGTCGCTCTCCTTGGGAGAATTGCTCTGCAAAATCCGGTCGACCTTTAACGAGTCGATCACCTTCTTGGCACCGCCGATGTGATCCTTGTCAAAATGTGTGAGGATCAGGCAGTCGAGCTCGTTGATGCCGAGATCGGCGCACTTCTGCACGATGGTCTTTCCGTAACCGCTCTCTCCCGTGTCGATCAGCACGGCGCTGTTGTCGGTGTAGAACAGGAAGGCGTCGGCTTTGCCTGCCGCGAAACAGTACACCTTCAAGTCGGACTGCGGAGGCACAGGCTTTGCTTCGGCGGCAGTGGTCGCCGGTTCCGTCGGCTGCGGCTTTGCAGGCGTTGCCTGACAGCCGGCGCAGAGGAACAGGAGTATCATCATCAAGGGTAAAAAACGTTTCATAGGCATTCTCCGAATCAAACTAATTTTTCTTATTGTAGCATACAAAAAACGCGGCGGTCAAGTGACTGTGAAAAAATTGAAATTAGGGGTTGCATTTTTCAAAACATAGTATTATAATAGGCTTTGAAAAACCTATCTTTTTGATAGACTTTGTTTTGAAAGGATGTTTTGATGAGAGAAATATACGCTGACAACTCAGCGACAACCAAGCTCTCGCCCGTCGTGCTGGAAAAAATGCTGCCCTATCTGACCGAGGTTTACGGCAATCCGTCCAGCATTTACCGCATCGGCGGCAAGGCGCGTGAAGCGCTGGATCAAGCAAGAGAGAATATCGCGAAGAATCTCGGCGCTCAAAGGGCAAACGAGATCTACTTCACCTCCGGCGGCAGCGAGTCGGACAACTGGGCGATCAAAGGCGTGGCGCACGCCATGAAAAAGAAGGGCAAAACCCACATCATCACCTCGAAATTCGAGCACCACGCGGTGCTTCATACCTGCGAAGCGCTCGAAAAGGAGGGCTTTGAGATCACGTACCTGGACGTGTACGAAAACGGTCTTGTCAAGCCGGAGGACGTTGCCGCCGCTATCCGGGAGGATACGGCGCTGGTCTCGGTCATGTATGCGAACAATGAGATCGGCACCATTCAGCCGATCCCCGAAATCGGCAAAATCTGTCGCGAACGCGGCGTGATCTTCCACACCGACGCGGTACAGGCTGCCGGCTACGTGCGGATCAACGTGGAGGAACAGCATATCGACCTGCTCTCGATGACGGCGCACAAACTGCACGGTCCCAAGGGCTGCGGCTTGCTCTACGTCCGACGCGGCGTGCCGATCGAGACGCTGATCCACGGCGGCGCTCAGGAGCGCGGCAGACGCGCCGGCACTGAGAACGTCGCCGGTGTGATCGGTCTGGACGCGGCATTGGAGCTGGCGCTTGACGGCATGGAGGAACGCAACAAAAGGCTCTCTTCCCTGCGCGACAGGCTGATGGACGAGTTGCTGAAAATCGAGCGCAGCCGCGTCAACGGCGACCGCGTTCACCGTCTGCCGAACAACGTCAACATGTGCTTTGAGGGCATCGAGGGCGAAAGCCTGCTGCTGAGGCTGGACATGAACGGCATTTCCGCTTCATCCGGCTCGGCGTGTACCTCCGGCAGTCTTGACCCCAGCCATGTGCTGCTGGCGATCGGACTGCCGCACGAGATCGCGCACGGAAGCATGCGGCTGTCCTTCTCGGAGGAAACGACGGACGAGGACATCGACGTGATCGCCGCAGTCGTTCCCGAGGTCGTGCAGTACCTGCGCAACATGTCGCCCTTGTGGGAGGACATCAAGAAAAACGAAAGGAAGGGACAGTAATGGTCTATTCGGAAAAGGTCATTGACCACTTTGCCAATCCGCGCAACGTGGGTGAAATCGAGAACGCCGACGGCATCGGTGAGGTCGGCAACAGCAAATGCGGCGACATCATGAAAATGTACATCAAGGTGGAGGACAACACGATCGCCGACGTGAAGTTCAAGACCTTCGGCTGCGGCGCTGCGATCGCGACCAGCAGCATGGCGACCGAGCTCATCAAGGGCAAGACCATTGACGACGCGTTACAGCTCACCAACAAAGCGGTTATGGAAGCGCTGGACGGTCTGCCGCCGGTCAAGGTACACTGTTCCGTACTGGCGGAGGAAGCGATCAAGGCGGCGGTTTCGGATTATTACAAAAAGCAAGGGGTTGACCCGGAGGTGATTGTCGGTTGACAATCGGCGTTTTCTATGGTATATTGGAATTAATAAATACTGCCACCGGGTAGAGAATGGTTGACATTCGCAGGCACATCGTTAGGTCTTAGAAGATGTGCCGCGAATGTTTTTTCGTTATTAGAATGATAAAACAAATTAAGGAGATTTTCATGCGCCTTGTATCCCTCTTTCATTCGCTGACTAAATTTGAATGGTGTCTATGGCTGAGTTCCGTCGTTGTCGTGACAGTCTCGTTTTTTCTGTCGCCGGACAAAAACGTTCTCAACCTGATCGACTCGCTGATCGGCGTGACGGCGCTGATCTTTATTTCGAAGGGCTATGTGATCGGGCAGGTGCTGCTGATCATCTTCGGGGTACTCTACGGCATCATCTCCTTTGAATACCGCTACTACGGCGAGATCATCACCTATCTGGGCATGTCCGCGCCGATCGCCGGACTGGCGGTGATCTCTTGGCTGCGGCATCCTTATAAGGACAGCAAGGAGGTAGAGGTCAACCGTCACCTAAAATTGTCAACTTGGTTGACGCTTTTATTTCTGACGGCTGCGGTCACCGCGGGATTTTACTTTTTTTTGAAGGTGCTCGGCAACAGCAATCTCCTTTTCAGCACGATCTCGGTGACGACCAGCTTTCTCGCCGCTTCTCTCACCTTTCTGCGCAGTCCGTATTACGGGCTCGGCTACGCCGCGAACGACGCGGTGCTCATTACGCTGTGGGTGCTTGCCGCTTTGGAGGATCCGGGCTATGTGCCGATGATCTTCTGCTTTGTGATGTTCTTCATCAACGATCTGTACGGATTTTTCAACTGGCGCAGGATGTCAAAACGCCAACAGGGGACTTAATTAAAAGTTACAATATTTTATTTTTCTTTTGGGTATTTATTTTTAGGGCAGATTGTGCTATAAATAGTATGTATATGCATTTGCATTAATGGAGGACTGTCATGAAAATAGGTTTTGACAACGAAAAATATCTTGAAATGCAGTCGCAGCATATCCGCGACCGTATCGCCAAATTCGGCGGCAAGCTCTATCTGGAATTCGGCGGCAAACTCTTTGACGACTATCACGCTTCGCGCGTTTTGCCGGGCTTCAAACCCGATTCCAAGCTGCAGATGCTCATGCAGCTCAAGGATGAAGCGGAGATCGTCATTGTCATCAACGCCGACGATATCGAAAAGAACAAGGTTCGCGGCGATTTGGGCATCACCTACGACCTCGACGTGCTGCGCCTGATCGATGTGTTCCGCAGCCGCGGTCTCTATGTCAATTCCGTGGTGCTGACGCGCTTTGCCGATCAGCCTACCGCTCTGAAGTTTGAGAAGCGCCTGACCGAAAACGGCATCGGCGTTTATCACCACTATACGATCCCCAACTACCCCACCGACGTCGATCTGATCGTCAGCGACAACGGCTACGGCAGGAATGATTATGTCGATACGACCAGAAAACTGGTGGTCATCACCGCTCCCGGTCCCGGCTCCGGCAAGATGGCGGTCTGTCTTTCGCAGCTCTACCACGAACACAAGCACGGCGTAAAAGCCGGTTACGCGAAGTTTGAGACCTTCCCTATCTGGAACCTGCCGCTCAAGCATCCGGTCAATGTCGCCTATGAAGCCGCGACCGCCGATCTCAACGACGTAAATATGATCGACCCCTTCCATCTGGAAGCGTACAACGAAACCACGGTCAACTACAACCGCGATATCGAGATCTTCCCGGTGCTCAACACCATGTTCGAGCAGATCTTGGGAGAATCGCCCTATAAGTCACCCACCGATATGGGTGTGAACATGGCTGGCAACTGCATTTTTGACGACGAAGCCGTCCGCTATGCAGCCAACCAGGAGATCATCCGCCGCTATTACGCCGCGCTCTCCAACCAGACGAAGGGTATCGGCTCGCCGGATGAAGCCTATAAGATCAGCCTGCTGATGAAGCAGAGCAAGCTGAAAACCTCCGACCGTCCGGTGATTGCGCCTGCTCTCGAAAAGGCGGAGCTGACCGGCGCGCCTGCCGCGGCGATCGAACTGAGCGACGGCACGATCATCACCGGCAAGACCTCCAAGCTGCTCGGCGCCTGCTCGGCAATGCTGCTCAACGCGCTGAAAAAACTCGCGAATATTCCGGATGAGGTCGATATTCTGGACGCTTCCGTTATTGAGCCGATCCAGAAGTTGAAGGTCGACACCTTCGGCTCGGTCAATCCGCGTTTACATACCGACGAGATCCTCATTGCGCTGGCGATGTCCGCCGTTACCAATCCGACCGCGAAGCTGGCGATGGAACAGGTTCCCAAGCTGCGCGATACCGACGCGCACGCCTCGGTCATTCTCTCAGAGACCGACACCCGGATCCTCAAAAAGCTCGGTATTCATGTGACGACGGAACCGATCTACGAGACGGAACGGTTATACCGGAAATCCTAATTTGAATGAAAAAGAGAGGCATAGTCTTTTGCTGTTTCTGAATATTTTATTACTGATTGTCGGCTTTGCCGCGCTTGTCAAGGGCGCTGACTTCTTCGTGGACGGCAGTTCGGCATTGGCGCGCACCTTCAAGGTTCCGGGCGTGATCATCGGTCTGACGATCGTGGCGCTGGGCACCAGCGCACCGGAGTTGGCTGTGAGCACCTCGGCGGCGATCCAGGGGGCAAACGAGATCGCCCTGAGCAACGTGGTCGGCTCGAATATCTTCAATCTTCTCATGGTGCTGGGCGTTTGCGCGATCATCCGCCCGATACCGATCGAAAAGGTGATACTCAAACGCGATTTTCCGCTGTCGATCATCGTGACCGCCGTGCTTTTCGGCGTGCTCGCGATACCGCTGTTCACCGGCAAGGCTCAGTGGACGGCGCCGGTCTCCACCGTTGTCAGCGAGGTCAGCCGTCCGATCGGCATCGGGCTGCTCGTGATCTTTGTGGCGTATATGGCGTTTTTGATCTACGTTTCGCGCAAGAATCCGACAGAGGACGACCTCGCGGAGAATATGCCGGTATGGAATAGCCTGCTGCTGATCCTGATCGGTCTCGCCTGCATCGTCATCGGCGGTCAGCTGGTCGTCGAAAATGCCAAGAGCATCGCCGCCGCATTCGGCATGTCCGAAACGCTCATCGGTCTGACGGTCGTGGCGCTCGGCACTTCCCTGCCGGAGCTCGTCACCTCCATCGTCGCCGCCAGAAAAGGCGAACACGGCATGGCGGTCGGCAACGTTGTCGGCTCCAATATTTTTAATCTGATGTTTATCCTCGGTATTTCCTCCACCATCCATCCGGTGGCGGTCAACCTTGCTTCCGTGACGGATCTGGCGATACTGGTCGTCGTCTCCGTCGCAGCTTATATTTTCTCGCTCACCAACAAAATCAGCCGCATTGAAGGCGTGCTGATGGTGCTGATGTACATCGGTACGATGGCATACGCGATCATAAGATGATAACAACGCCGTCCCGGAAAGTGAGATATTTTACGAATACGAAACAAAAGTCGCTATGAGAATGCCTCTCATAACGACTTTTTTTACTATTTGAATTTGGCAGAAACGTTCTTGTTCCAACCGTTCCTCTGCCTTTAATGCACGCTGTATACGATGAGCTTGTCCTTTTCAGTAAGAGAGACCTCGGTTTTTGCCTGGTCGCCGCCGAACAGATGAATCTCTCCGCCGGGCTTGACGTAACCAAGCGCAATGGTCGGATAGCGTTGATCCACGGGGATGTCCTCGCTGACGGACGCCTTGAATACCGCGCGGATGAATTCGTCGCAGCGGCAAGGTTTTGGGAGCTCTGTAAAGAAATGGCTGACCTTCTTGGCATATACCTCCTTGCTTTCGTAGCCACTGGAAGCGTTCGTGTCATAGGTAAGCATGTCCTTATAAAACTCAAACAGTGCATCCTTTTCGCCGATTTGCGTAATCATTTTGCTGATATAACGGTTACTGATGACAACGTTGTTGATGCTGTAGCTGTTGACGACATCGTGATGCTTCGGATCGATAATCTCGACAATGACGTCAATGCTTTCCTTGTCAAAATGAGGATCGGATTTGAGGCGCTTGTTTATGATATCTTGCACATACACCAATCCCGCAAGCGCCTGCGCATCAATATCGCGTATGGGTGCAAGGTCATCGGAAAGGATCAGAATACTGGTGTCCTCCGGGTTGCGGGCGATGATGCTCTCGATGGTATCGCAAAGCAAATCTCTGTCATAAATGCTTGCCGCAACGGTTTTGGTGACAAAAGGATACTGGCGGAAATAATTCATCTTTTTCAGGCTTTCCTCGTCGTCAATCACGGTGATATGCAAAATCTCGGTGCCGTCGCCGCGGTTCCACTCGCTGCGGAAATTGAGGAAACCATCCATAATATCTTTCAGTCGGCTGTTGTGACCGAGAATAACGACTGTCTTTTCCTCGACCCAATAATCACAGTTCAACTTTACAGAATAGTTGCTTTCAACAACTTCGCTTTTTGTTTCGATCGCGTCGATCTGCTCGGAAGAATAGTAGGCGTAACACTGACCGTTACTGTTGACCATGTGCGTGAGCGGAATGGCATGACGGTGGTTTTTCATGTATCTTTCAACAAACGACACGTCATCTTCAACGGCGTGTTCCTGCGCAAAAAAGGTGGCGCCTTTGTTGGAAAATAGTTCTCGGTATGCGTAGTTTAGCTCCGGCATCAGAGAAAACTGCGACAGAATCTGGCCGAGAATGCGATTGATATCGACCGGAATGATGTTGCATTTTTCGTCTACCTGCTTGCATTCGATGATTTTCTGCACCAAATCGCCCGTCCATTTGTCGGTAATCTCCACCACGATGTGTTGGTCATTGTTGGAATACTCCGCGGCAGTGATATCCGCAACCTGCATGAGCGTCTTGACGGTATGAGAATTGCCCTTACTCAGGGTTTCTGTTGTGTTAATCTTTTCGTACTGGCAGACTTTATCGTTGATATCGTCGCCGAGAATGATGATTATTTTCGCTTTTTCAAGCGAAATATCGTGGAGCTGCTTGGACGAAAATACGTCGCCCTCGCGCACAACGACCGTTACTCTTTTGCGGAATCGGTGCAATTTGGTCTGAAACCAACGAGCAAGCGGATTGAGGTTTCTATATTGCTTGGCAATTTCGGCGTTTTCCTTTTCGATGGTGTCGGAAAGGCGGTCGGCGACCTCCTTTTCGATCTCCGCCTTGCGGGAATTGACAAGCACAACCACGGTCTCTCTTCCCTTGCAGTACAAAAGGTCATTGATGATCTCGGACGCGCGGGTGTTCCAGTTGAGAATGACAAAGTGATTGGATACCTTCAGCTCTCTGGCACCGGCATTGGCGTTGGAAATAAATCCGGAAATGACGTTGGTGATATAACCGATGACCGCGCCGGTGAAAGAAATCATGCCGATTAGGATAATCACCAGACAGGTAATTGCCACAGCAACGCCTGTATGGCCGATATCCGCTACAACGAACGATATGCAGCCCGGATCTAAAATCATGGTAACGGTGCAAAAAGCAGCCTCAAAAAGCGACATTTTCTCGGTTCCCGATAAAGAAAAACCTCTGATGACAAACGCCGAAATAATCAAAAAAACGACGTTAAACAACAGAATCACCAAAATCAACACTCGTCCGGGGTTTTTGGCAACATGAATACTCATCCATTCACTTATTCTACGTTTCATGATTATACCTCTATATCATTTGGAAAAGGGCAGTCAAAACACCGTGGTGTTGACTGCCCTCTCATGCATTATTGCAGGGATATTCTGAGAATCAGCTTCTTATCGTATTTCACATAGGAATAAGACGACTTGATATGAACCTTGAGCGTCATATTTAAGTATTGAATCACTTCAAAGAACTTTTTGTTGTCGATGATTTCCCTGAGCATTTTACGGTACTGTTCCTCATCGGTGTATTTGAAGGCAATTGTGCGTTCACCGTTCTGCACACAGTACTTCACAGCGTTGCGGAAGGCTTGAAAACTGTAGGTCTGCTTGAGCTTTCCGGTGCGGTAGTAGTAATCGCATTGGCGTGAGGTGCATGGCGGAAGCGGAATCGTTGTGTCCGGGGTATGGTCAAGATTCATCTCCGCCGTGGTGATGCAGAAATAGTTATAGGTTATCTCTCGGGATGTGGATTTGGACGCATCCGTGGAAGAACGATCGTCCCAAGTGGTGTCCATAAAGTAATATTCTCCCTCGAGCTTGATAAGGTTCCACGCGTGGCGGCCGTCATCATTGGTCGTTCCCGAAACATAGGTACATTCGATGCCTAAGCGATTGAGCAGATACTGTGTGGTTTTTGCATAGCCGGCACAGACAGCTTTTCGATTGACAAGAACGCCGTAGACAGAACGCAAATCGTCGGGCTTGCCGGAGGATTTGCCTGAATCCTCTTTTTTCAGTCCGATATGGTCATAGTCGGTCAGCTTGATGATATTCTCGTAGACCGTCTTTACCGCGTCGTAATCCGAGGTATCCTCGGTGATGCCGGCGAGAAAAACAGGAACTGCGTTTTCAATCTCCAGTTTTCTGTTTTCCGCCTGAACCTCGCTCATGCTGTAAGTCAGCTCAATGCGAACAAGCTTACTGCTCGCGCTGTCTTGGTAATACGTGAAATCTCCCTCATACCAGAACAGCTCCGGATGGTCGTTGGTGACGCAAGTGCGGATTTTTTCAAATGCAGAGAGCGTCATCCACTCGGGAAGCGCATCAATCGTTGTTTCAAAACGCTCGATTGCACTCACAACCCTTTGATAGAATTCCTTTTCGCTGTCGTTGAGGGTTTCGAACGCGTAAAGGGGAACGCTGCCGGGCGTTCTTTGAATGACAGGCTTTAACACGGGGGCGTCAGTGGACATCTCCGGGGTTATGTCCTTTTCGTCATCCTCTTCTTCACTATCAAAGTAGCTTGTGTAATCATCATCGTCGAGCGGGACATCGAATTCGGCACTGTTGTCCTCAATGCGCAGCGCGGAAACATCGCTGCCGCAGTACATCGGATCAAGCGGAAGCTCGATGTTGTCAAACGGCGTTTCGCGGGCGATCACGGTGCCGGTGGTGATGGGATAATTCGCCTTGTATCGGATATAGCCAAAGCCGTATTCGTCGGCACGGTTCATGGTAATAAGCTCCTCACGCTTGGCGGTACCGAGCTCATTGATCAGGCAGGCATACTGCACTTCAACCCACTTTGCCATACCTTCGTAGATTTGAAGGTTCAGCTTTTTGCCATATTTTCTGAGGATATCCTTTTCATCCCAGTTCAGGTATTGCCAGATGTGCGTCAGCTCGTGCGCCATGGTCAGAATGGTGCTCATGCGCGGTGAGCCGTTTTCAATCATCAGCGTGAATTTGCCGTGCTTTCTGATAGCAACGCCGAGCACTCTGCCGTCGTAGCCGGAGGTGGGTACAAAGGACTGTCCCAGCCGCTTATGCAGCTTCGTCGCGTTGACCATTTCCACCTTGACGCCCGTGTTGATCCGAATGTCAAAAAAGGACTCCATGTTGCGCTTGACGTCGTCGAATATCTTGATGAATTCCTCTTCGGTTTTCACGGCAGTTCTGCCGCAGCTGATACATCTGTCGCGACCGTCGACGAGCGTTTCAAATTCTACGCCATAGATCTCCTTGCCGCAGAAATCGCAGCAGCGCACATTTTTTCGGTTTGGACGGAACGAAGCCTCTACCAAGCGGGAAAGCTTCCGGTTCTTTCTGACTTCCTTGAGCGGGTTATTGCCGAGCTGAAGCCCTTTGAGATAGGACAGCGTTCCGTTGGAATCGATCACATCAGGCTCGCCCTCATCGCCGTAGAGCAGATAATAGCGCTTGTGGTACGGTTTGCGGACAAACTCGGGAAACGTGCTGCCGCTGTCCGGATATTGTATCTTTTCTTCAAGAGCCATGTTTTCCACCGGCTTTTCGGGCGAAATCCCCTCTGTTTCACCGGATTTTTCCGGCTGATGCTCATCCGGAACAGGCTCCTGCGGGGTTTCCTGCCGCGGCTCAATCGGTATGGGCTCCTGCGGAGTTTCCGGCTGTGGTTCCTCCGGTACGGGTTCCTGCGGAGTTTCGGGCTGCGGTTCCTCCGGTACGGGCTCCTGCGGAATTTCGGGCTGCGGTTCTTCCGGAACAGGCTCCTGCGGTATTTCGGGCTGCGGTTCTTCCGGAACAACGGGATCCTTCTTTTTACGTTTGAAAAGCTTTTTGAAAAAGTTTCCGATACTTTGGAAAAATTGCTTGAATGCTTTTCCGATTCGCTTAAACAAGCCGTCTTTTTTCTCCTTGCCGAGCTCAAAGTCGTTATCGTTGGGATCGATAATCAACGGCTCCTCCGTCTTGGGAGGCTTGATGCTGTAGGCAATCGCGCCCTTGTTCCATGACAGATAATCCTCGATAATTCGAAGAATGCGCAGCAGATTGCGTTCGACGGCAACCAGCAAACCCATGTCCAGTCCGGAATCCTCAATGATATAAATGCAGTTTTCGGGGCTTTCACACGCGGTTTCCAAAGAATAGGTCATCGGATTCACGTTGACGTCTTCACCGACGTGGCTGATATCTGTCAGCGCTGCAATGTATGGGGCATTCTCCGCGAAAAGCGTTTTGAAAACCTCGTTGAGCAACAGCGTGATGGTATATCTGATTTCATTCGTCAGCGCACCGTCCGTGTTCGGAAGATCGATTCGCTGAATTTGCTTGTTGATGTAGATACGGTCGGGAATGCGGCTTTTCTCACCCTCGAAAACAACCTTCTTCGCGGTGGTAAAGTCGTTGTAAGCATTCATTTTGTAGTAGCCCTCTGTCTTCACGGAGAAGTCCGCATACAGATTTGTCAGCCTGATGCCGCCGATATCGCGCACCGCGCCGATTTTTTCAGAAACCTTTGTATCGGTGATACGGTATTTGCGGATCTGACGGTAAGAAGGTCTGCCGTCGATATGGTCTGCCGCTCTTCTGACGAGCACCTGACCGTCATAGGTTGTATACAGCATTTCGTAATACTTGCCGCTGTATGTAAAAAACTGTCCCGGCAAAAGCTTTTGGTAAATATGATCGCGCAGCTCCGCGCCGAGATAGTAGCGCTCACCCTTTTCGTCCTCGGAAATATAGCTCGCAGATTTCAGGGAATTAACAAAGCTGTAGAAGAACGCTTCGTTGATGATGCTGAAGCCGTGCTGCAGCTCGCCGCGATCAAGACTGTATCTATCATCGCTTGTCAACACCTCGTTCACCGATAAAGCGTCGCCGCCGGGCAGAATCAGCTTTTTGTCATAGGTGTAGTCGACAGCCTCGGCATAGTCGGAAGGAAGTGACGACACCAGCTTAACGGGAGACAGCGTGCGGTAAATCTCATGCCACAGCAGCTTTCCGGTGTTGAGCGTCGGCAGACCGACAAGCGAGAATTCCTTTTGAATGCGTTTGTCGGACACAAAGCCGCGACTCAGCATCAGGATCAGCTCCAGAACAACGTTTCTCTTGGTTCTTGCATAGTCTGCAACAATGCAGGGGATCGCCTTGGCATCCGTTTCAAAAACCGTATAGTTGCTCGCCATGTAGTCTTTTAACATGTAGGAGGACGAAATGACGTTGATGAAGCCCTGCTCCGTGGAGCGCGTTGAGAAGTTCCGCAGAATTTCAAACATGTTGCAGGACTCATCCTCAACGGTGATATAGTTGTTTTTTGCAGCTTCCGCGCTCCAGAAGTTGGGGGTGGTATAAAAATACTCGTCCATCAGCTCCTGGTCGGTGGGAAGCTCCGCATATTTCATTAAATCATAATAATACTGGCGGTCAATCCAGTTCATATCGGTGACGGGAAAAGCCTGTCCGCCGTACCATGAGGTATGGGGAGTCTGGTTTTTCAGTGCCGCAAAGGAAAGCTCCGTACCTACGCCCAGATAACGCGACACATTCGGTACCTGTCTGTGATGCATATAGGAGTCATCCGCATCCCAGCACATATAAGACGAAGTGCCGTTGTGCTTTTCGGTCGCCGAAACCTCGGTCAGGTTGGTCATCAGAATATGAGACATTGCGTCGATCAAGCCGTCGCAATTTTTGTCACACAAACAGAAAACGATGTTCTTTTCTCCCTCATCGCGGCAGGTCTTCACCAGAAGATTCAAACCAATCTGTGCTGTCGTGATCAGCTTTGAGGGCTCGAGCACCACCATAAAGCCTACCTGCTCTAAAAAGGCGCGGTTGGCATTGTGTACCTCCATGTTAATCACATCGGAGCGTGTAATGATACCGATATCCAGATCCTGAGCCGTTTTGGAAAGAATGCCGGTTCGCCACAAAAACGGAATATTGGTTACCGCCTCGATTCCGTCCTCGATCCACTTGACAATATCCTCCTCGACGGAATGTCTGCCCAGCACGATCAAAACCTTTTTCTGGCTGAGCAGCGTTCGATTCATCGGATAAAAAGCATAGGGAATCAAATCCTTGTAGAAAGGATTGTTAAAGAGAATGCTTTTTCCGTTGAGCAAATCCAGAGAGGAACGCAGATAGTTATGATCCAAATCAAAACCGTCTTTGTTGAGCTTGTCATAATAAGTGGCAAACGCAACCACCTTTGGATCCATGTCATTGAGGAGGTTTTCAATCACCTCGTTGTTGGTAATATCGTTGGAAAGCGAAATATTGACGTTCGTGTTCTCAATCAGCAGCTTGTCGCCGAACAAATCGCGAAGGTATTTGCGCATTAATGAGTAGTTTGCCGTGCGGTAGGATTCTTCATCCTCACCGAGCACGTCGTTCAAATACTCCGCTTTGCTGACGCCGTTGAGGAAGAAATAAACCTCTCCCACCAAAATCACGCTGAACACCGGATAGAACACATCCGCCAGCAAACCGAAAACGTACAATCTGCCCGAAATAAGCATCAAGAGCGACATCAGCACCAAAACAGTATAAAATGCCACCTTGGAAAAAGTTCTCGCCTGCACATAGTCGTCGCGAAGATACCACATATCTTTTTCGGCAAAATACTGATAGAACAAGCCCGCGACGCGCGTGTGAAGCGGACGCTCCTTTTCGTTGACTTTCTTGAGAATGGAGATGATGATGCGCTTGATTATTAAATACGCAGCGATAATCAGCGTATTGGAAATATAGAAAACCCAGTATTTCAGATCGAGACTGTTGATCCAGTTTTTTAATGAATCAAGGGGCGTTTTGAGAAAATCCGCAAAATTCGAAGGAATGTTTTTGATGATATTGTCAAGCAGCTTAGGAATACCGCTGATCAGACCTAATATGCCGTCGTTGATATTTTTGAGGAATATCATCGTCAAAATGACGAACACCACGGTAAAAACAGGCATCAGAAACTGACGATCCCGGATTTCGCGCTTTAAATTCACCTTGCTGCTCAGCAGTCCGAGGAGCAAGAACGGAACAATCGCCGACAGCGTTTTGATGATTTCCAAAACGCCGTTAAACGAATCAGTCATATAGCTCCTCCCTCCTCAGATTGATTGACGCAATGTAGTTCACGGGAATGGTTACCTCAGTTCCCGGACGCAAAAACGGTATTTTACGTGCTTCCGTGATAAGGATAAAGTCAAACGGATAGGAAACCGCCTGATCAAAATCGTAATCGAAAGTGGTCAGTGTATCACTCGGCTCATAATCACTGACAATATACTCGGGAAAAATGCGGTACAGCTCCTGAAAACGCTGCTCAATCGCCGATTCATGCATTCCAAATACGTTGCTTTGATAATCGTCTTTGTTATCGATGGCATTCAGAATGTCAAATTCACGCATTACCGTGCAGGCATGCGTAAGGTACTTCGAGAACACCTGCAGCGAACCATCTACCTCGCCGTAAATATTTTCCATCGCCGTATTGAAGCCCTTAAACCGGTCTTTCAACCGCGAGCGCAGATAGAAAATACAAATCAGCAGCGCAACGGCAACCACTCCCAGCGCGGCAGAAATCAACACCAGCGAAAAACCTCCTGTACCGACATTGTTGAAGCGACTGATCAAAAGCGGGATGAACCCGACAAAGCAGAGCGCCAGAATCACAATGCCCAGCACAATGGTTTTCTTGCGCGTCATGCGTTGCGCAATGCCGCGCTTTACCTCGCGGTCAGCTTTTTCCAGCATCTCGTCGTACCGCTTTTTGTCAAACACCTTGGAGGTAGAGGTCTCGATCATATTCTGCTCCTCTTCCTGAAGCTTGAATTGAATATCCTCCTTTTGAAAATCCGTAATCCGCTTTGCCGCCACAACGTCTGCTTTGCGCCTTGCGACAAAATCTACTTCTACGGCACGTTTGATGCTGCGCTGTGGCTGACGGAGAAAACGGATAAACTGCTTACGGATGTCGGTATACTGGCGCTGCCAATATCCCAATTCATCCTCCGGGCAGTCAGCTGACAGGCCGATGTCGTCGTATTCGCACATCAGGCTGTCTTTTTTGTAGCCTTCTGTCATTTTTACGGGCACAAGCGCCTCCGCCTCGAATTCTCTGGCGGCATAGGCGTCGTCATACGGGCTGCTGTTCAACAAATCATTGCGACGGCGCAGTTGCGCAATACGGCGCTGCGAATCGTGAAGACGACAAACATAGTCGTTGCAGTCTTTCTCGAGTGCTTTACGGTCAATTTCGGAGCTCAGTTCGTACACTCGGCTGTACCTGAACATATCGAAAGATACGTCATTCTGCGCGAAAATGAGCATTGTCGCAAGGAAACGAAAATACTCCACCTCGGGGATCCTGTCTCTGATGGTCGGCATCTGATAGACCAGACAGCGCAATTTTGACGAATACAGGTTGTCCTCGGCAAAACTTGAATAATCATATTCGCTGTGATTCTGCCACGCCGCTTCCGCTTGCTCCAACTCAATATCCTTGGCACGTTCGGCGATAGCGATGACAGATTTCGGGGGATAAAACAACTCCCCCTCGGGCAGAAAATGTGCCTTGACGCAATCGTAGCGGTACGCTCTGGCATAGGAAGTTTCCCATTCTGTCGGCGTTATCCCGGCTTTTTTGAGAATGGCGAAATAGGCGTCGGAACAAGGCGTCTCCTTTTTCACCGCTTCCTCTTCAATGATTTCCGGGCGACGCGGTACACTGTATCCGCAGAGCCAGACAGACAGCTTCATCAACGGATTTTCAACCGCTTTTTGAGCGGTGCTTTCCACATAATTGCGGAATTCTTCAATCTGTTCGCGCGTATCAAGCGCAGCGGGTGTTTTTTTTGTGCCGACAAAATCAAAGGGATTGCTTTGATACAACAACTCGTAAGATTCCACGCGACGATCGAAAACGACCACCGCACGCCAGTCGGTGTTGGACTTTATCGCCCCCTCCAGATCGGGCACCGCCTCCTGCAATGTTTTCGCTTTGGGGTTCCACGCGCAAAACGCAATTTCTTTTGTTTCAAGTAACGGTTTGAGGTACAACTGATATTTACTGTTGATGTCGCTGAGGACAGCTTCATCACATATAATCACTGTAAACATAGTTTCACCACCTTATCGCTCATTTGCCACGTCTTCACTTTCTGTCCGATTCCTTGATCTTATCTACATATTTCAGTAAGTCATTCTCCTGGTAGTAGTGGATAATGGAGCTCTTGGCGGTCTCAATAACATCGTCAGAGAACAGACCGATCCTCAGGAAGTCGCGATGCGCTGTGTAATTCTTTATCAGCAGCTTGTACTGATTGAGCAGCTGCTCGGAGGTTCTGAAGTAAACGGTGTCGGGATCGGCAGTGAAATTCTTGATTTCCGCCTCGATAATTTCGATAACGGCATTGATCATAACGCGCATTTCTGAAATATCCTTGCCCTGAGCAGGAAGCGAGTTGCAGTAAAGGAGCACAATTTCAAAGAGGGAAATCAGCTCGTCAGGTTCCTTACTCTTGCAGATAACGTCGCCGCGGCACAGTGTTTTCAATGCGCGGAAAAAGTCGGAATCATTAATGGTAGTACAGCCGTTGTCGCGAATCTTGACGCGCTGCGCATTGACGAAGTCACGGATAGTGGAAACCGCCTGTCTGTCGAAGTACAGACAATCAAGCACCTCATAGAGGCTGTCGCACTTGGTTCCGTTGGAAACCTTCATGCCCTGTCTGACTTCTTTATTGTCGTAATAAACATAAATCATATCGGCGTCATCGTCGTCGGAGGTAGGACGCATTCTGATTCTGTCATAAATAAAGCCGTAAATCATCGACTTGTGGATCTTGGACATCAGCTTCTTCTGGTATTCCATGTCGAGTTCCGGCAGGACAGAAATTGCGTTCCATCTCTGGTCGATGTGCGGAGTGATAATGGCGCTGGTACGGCTGTCGGGACCGATAGAATCCATGTACTTCTGATAAATGCGGAAGTAATCACCCGCAGAGGGCAGATCCAGCTCTCCCTGGGTAGACAGCGAGAACTGATCGTCGAAATCATCCTCGGACGGCGCTGCAAACTTCGAGAGCTGTAACGGAGTAATGTTGTAAACAGAACGGAAGAAGTGCAGTTCGTAGGCGGACACAGTGTCGGTTTTGACCTGATCCTTGAGGAAATCGGACACACGGATACCACCACTGTCGCGCATAGCGGCACTATAGGCGATTGCTGAGACCTCTCGTGCCTCATCGTGCGTGTTTTTCATGATACCCGGGCTGGCAAGGTTTTTACACATTTCGATGGTGTCGGAGATATACTTGCTGTAGGTGCTTTCGGTCTCCAAATCACGATACTTTGCCTCGCGCAACGCGGGAGTGGTGTTTTCAACCGCGATATTGTTCTTGATTCGGCATTCCAGTTGAATCGCGAGCAGAATGTTGTCAACCTGAATATCGGTTACGCCGTCCTCAACCATTCTGGAGAAGTAAGGCACGATGACATCGAAGAAAATATCCTTGGTCGCGGCGAATTCATAGGGATTGTATTTCGTGCGCGCAATCTTATACGCGTTGTCTCTTACGTTGTCATAAATCGTCGCGTACAGCTCGGAGGAAGCCTCGCTGGACTCGGTGGGGGTTGCGTTCATATCGGAGATTCTGTCCATGACATCCTTTTCATGGAACAGATTGTAAACATAGTCGCCGTCCTCAAACTTCAGGGAGGTGATAATATCCTCCTTTGCCTTTTCGATCGCAGGCACCTTGGACTTGAAGGTTCCGTAGAAGGATTCAAAGGATTTGAGCAGCTCATTGAGCGCAGGCATCATAATATTGTAAATGCTGTAACCGATTTTATAAATCAGATAGTTGATGGTATCCTTTGCATAGGCGGTCAGCTTATCCTCGCATGCCTGACCGTACTGGTTCTCGGTGTAGTAGTTCGCTGCGTCACAGGACTTACACATCGCCTCAAGGTTGGTTTCCTTACCGCGCGCCTTGATGCCGGGAACATCGAATTCCTTCTTGTCAGCCTTGCCGCCCTCGTCGGAAGCGCCGTTGCAGTGAACGTTTTCGCGGTTCATATAGGCGTAATCATCCGCGCCGGACTTGAAGGTCTGCAGGGTGGCATCAATGAAAGTGCTCAGCTCGTACAGCATGAATCTAATGGCGTTTGGATGCATTACCTTGCCCTTGACGCTGATGAATTTCTCCAGCATGTGCTTGCCGAGGCGGTCGTTGTTAGCGGAAGCAGTGCTGCCGCAAATGGCGTTGGCAAGATCGGTTGCCGCCTTTTCAACATTTCCGTTCTTGATGATCTCGGCAACGCTCTGAATCGCAGTGTATTTGTTTTGATGGCTCTTGCCTGCAACGTCCTTCTGGCACTCCTGCTGAATCAGCTCGTAGCTTTCGAGGAAAGTGGAATCATAGAAATTCAGGTGATTGCTGATAACCTCCTGAATAATGGTCGCAATATAGTTTCTCGCGACCTTCTGGGTGGAGGAATTGGCAGCCGCACGGTGGTTTTCACTGAGAATATCAGGATTATCTTTGCTGTTCTCCGTCACCTTGCCGCCAACTGCTTTTTTGATTTCCAGGATCTTGGGAATCAGGTACTTGTTCCAGAGAGAGGAAGTGAAGTTGTTGCCGGAACTGCCGTCCTTGCCCTGCGTCATGGCGCGAACATAGACATTTTTGAGAATGGGTTCGTCACTGCCGGCGGGATTCTCTTCGTATTTTTTGCGCTCATCGGCATACTGGATATCATACTGCAGCCATGAGCCCTGAATGAGCTTAAGACGCTCTGCTTCGGACAATGCGCCCTTGGCGGTGCTTCCGATAATCGCGGTGCGCGCCCAGTTCAGCGCAATATAATCTCTGACAGACTCATAGGGATAAATCAGTTGTGCGGAACCAATACCGCCAAAGCGGCAGCGTCCGAGGGTTTCGGGACGGATACAGAGCTTGAGGATGTTATCCTCCTTGCTGCTGGAGCTGAAGCTCATCGGACCGATGTTCTGCTCATAAATCGCCTGTGCCGCAGAAGAGATATACTGCGCCATGCTGGGCATGATACCGGAGTTGGAATCCGCGCGGTCGAGCAGGAAGCAGAAGTCAAACGGGAGACAGCTGAGCTTTTCAATTCCCGAGGTCGCATTGGGAACGGTAACACAGAGGTCGCGATAGCGCTGCAGCTCGGGGACGGTGTCAAAGAAACCGGATCCCTTCATCATGAAGGCGTTGATTTCCTTGAGGGTGGCATAGCCGTTGCAACGGATGCTGTCCTTTTCACTCTGGGTGTCGATGACGGTATCCATTACGCCGGGGAGAATCAAGAAGCCTCTGATCATTGCCGCGGCTTCGGGATAGTTCTTCTTGATGTAGTTACGCACAAGCATTCCGACTTCCATCGCAATACCGGAGCCGGTGCCGCCTGCAGCTGTGGAGGCGATGACGATTTTAACCGCCTGCTTGAATTTGCCGCCGTCCTTGAGAAACAATCCGTCAATGGCATTGTACAGGTCCATTATCTTTCCCTGCTTGATGGTTGCGTTCAGCGCCAAGCGGGAAATTGCGCGCACCTGTCCTGCGCCCTCGGAAACGGGCTTGGAATCAAGCATTTTGTTCACCGGGAACCACTTTGTTTTGGACTCTTCGTCGTTTTTCAAATAATTTTCGATCGTCGCGGTGGATGATGTCTGAACCGCAATGATGTTCGCGCCCTTGTCAACCTTCGAGATATCGTTGACGTCGGTATCCAACACCACAAAGCGCATGTTGGAGGTATCGTCATGCATAGCACGCTTTGCTACGCCGGCAATGATTTTGGAACCGATACCGCCGCAGCCGATAAAGATGACCGGAGCGTTTACCTGATTTTTCTGTACTGTTTCCTTGAGTCTGGGCATATTCTCTCTCCTCTGTTTATATTGTTTTTTTATCTGATTCTGATAATTGCTTGCAGTTCGTCTCCCATATTAAAGTTCATGGTAATTGTTTTTGAGCCCGCAATAACCGTCGGTTTAAACTTTTCATTACGGCTATAGGTTTGCGCTCCGAAGGAATAATCCTCTACATGGCGGTCAACCGTTACATCAACAACCCTGATGCTGCCGCCCTTGCGGATCAGTTTATTCCATACCTTTGAGTTCTTTTTGATGGTGGCATTCAGCGGGTATTTATACGGAACAAGCGTACAGTTGGTGCGATTTGCCACGCGATATGTTCCTCTTGCATTGGCAGGTAATTGTATTTCGCAGACAATCCTTGCAGGCCACGCCGGAAGATTCATAATGACGACAGTCAACAATACCAGCAGTGCCAGAATGAGCAGCCACAACAACCATCTCCAGAATTCATCGTACCACTCTATATTCAGTCTGAGGCTGTCCTTCGACTCTAAAGTGCGGTCAAACTCATCCTGCATCTGTACTGTCGCGTTGAGGTGGTAGGTATCGCACTTCGGTTCGGCATAAGTGCCGTTGTTGTCTCCGAGCTTGATCTCATAAGCAGACTCGTCCGGAATAGGTGTGCAGGAATACGGAAAATCCTCCGAGGGCTGCGGATCGAGTTCCAGATTTACCTTGGCAAACTCCTCAGGGGTGAGCTTTTTGCCGTCAAGCGTGATGTCCGCGCGGATGGTTTTCCAGTTATCATGATCATCCAGCTTGAACCAGCCGTTTTGCTGCTCGGTACTCAGCTTGACGTTGAATTCTTGCTGATCGGGAGCAGCGACATTAAACGAAAATCCGGTAGCATCGTTTTCGTTCGTTACCTCATATTCTCCCAGATAAGAAGCTTTTACTTTAATCTTTGTATCATTATCGGCGTCAAGCTTGACTGTCCCGCCGTTTTCAACCGGCGTGTCCTGCCCTTTGTTAGTGACAACCGCTTCAAAGCTGACCGGCGCAAGCAAGTCGGAATTCTGAACATTCTTTCCGGTCACGCCGTCAAGCAGTTCATAATGAACCGTGTAATCTCCCGGAACTATTTCTTCGGAACCGTCGTATTCATTTCCCTTGCTGTCCTTCAGAGAGGTTTTAACCATAACATTGGGCTCGTAGAATACTTCTACATCGGAGCCGGAATAATCCAGCTTGTAGCTGCCCGCCTCACAGGGAGCGAAGGTGACAACCTGTCCGGCAACATCGGCAATCGGCGCACCCTCATAGGAACCGGTTCCTTCGCTGCCCGCCTTGATCCTTTCGTCAATCGTCGCATCTATTCGTTTGCCGCCTGCGCCGCTCAGGGATTTGATTTCGGCTCCTCTTCCCTGTGCAAACGCAACAATACTGTTCATGGAAACATCAATATCAAAGGCACCGCCTGAGATGTTCTGCACCCTGTGGCGCTGGAAAATCATGTTGCAGATATCCACCAGCGCGGGAGCTAGCAAATCGGCGGAATTGACATTGGTTCCATAGATGCCGGCAGAGACGTTGCTCTTGACATTCTTTGCCTCGCCAAATCCGAGATACTGCACCTTGATCCCGTCTTGCGCAAGTTTGGACATGACGCCGTTAAGCCACTTCTCATCTTTTTCTTCTTGTTTTTCCGAGGTGCTTTCATCAAAGAAGAACGCGCCATCCGTCATGACAATCAGCCATTTTTCATCAAGAGACGATCCTTCCAGATACTTCTTTGCCGTGTACGCAGGTTTCATGATGGTAGGCGAAGAGTTTTTGCAGTAAATCTTTGAAATATCCTGAATATTGTCCTTGGTGATCTCCAGTCTGTCCGAAATAGAGGGGCCACCCTTGCCGACGGAAATCTCACCCATCGGATAAATGCCGAGCTTGTCGCCCATATCATAGTCCAGCATAGAGGCAAAAACGCCGATAGCGTACAGCGCCTGGCTCCAGCGATCGGTATCCTCGTACATGGACAGAGAATTGTCAAAGACAATCGCAATGTCGTGCGTCACGGAGGTTTTCTTTGCCTTGGGTGCATTTTCGTCGGCTGCCGAAACCCTCAAAGCAGGCACTAAAGTGATGAGCGCCAGCAGGAAGACCATCACCAAAGAGACTATTTTCACTCCGCGGGAATTTTTTAAATAATCAGCTTTCATTTTATTTCCCTCTTTCCTCAAAATAGATAACCCGGCTACAATTTCCTGTATATTCTAACATAATACATCAAAATATGCAATAGCGATTAAGAATTTTTAAGCTAATTTAATGACTTTATAGATATTTTTTAGTCCGCATATTTTGTATCAATTGGTTGTCAGATACAACACTCGCAATGCACATCCCTGCAATTATTGTCAATCATTTTTAATTAGATAAACTGAAACGCCGTCCAAAAAAGGACGGCGTTGTTTTATTTGGTATAGGATTGTAAGGTCTGTATCAGGTCGCAGTCTTCGGAAAGCTCCTTGCCTTCGCCTTTTTGGATCAGCTCGTCGCTGTAGCGGTAGTAGGCGTCGTAGTAATCGGCGCATGTCTGCCACTCCTGCTTCTGGATGCCGCTTGGTTCCTTGGCGGTCAGGCGGTAGTCCTTGGCGAGTTTCTCGGTGAGCAGTCCGGTGAACTTCTGCTGTCCGTAGACGTTGAGATGGTCGAGGTTGTAGAAATCGCGGTTCAGATCGAGTCCGGTATCCTCAAAATTCAACTCGTAATTGAGGTAGTCGAAGCCGTACTCGCGGACGATATCGCCCACGGTATTGCCGCGCTCAAAACGCGAATAGGTGCGCTTGACGACAATGTGCGGAAAACGCGCGAAAACGACGTTGGTGAGGTTCTCGCTCTTGCAAAAGCTGAGCAAGTCGCGCAAGCCCTGCTCCTGCAGCGGCGTTAAAGGCGCCTTGCTGTTGGCGGAATCCTTGAGGGTGTCGTTCATGGGACGCTGCGTCTGCTGGAAGATCTTCGTCTCGTTGAGCACGCCCTTGAGGTAGTTGTAGCCGCGCTGACGATCGTTCCAGACGGTCTTTTGGTACTTCATGTTCTCCGGAAAATCCGTCCACACACTGTGGTACTTGACGATCGGGAACATATACTCGCCCTTATTCGGCACATTGTTCTGCCACATCCACTCCCACTTGTCGGGGATCGGCACGTTGTCGGCGTAGTTGCGGAAGTTGGCTTCCTTGGTGACCTCCGTGTCGTCGTTATAAAGCGCGCCGTTGAGCTCGATCAGGATGACGTCGGGCTTCTGGCGGCTGAGGATGTTTTTCAGCTGGCTTTTGTAGTTGAGGATCGTGTTGGACTGCGTGGAATAGAGATAGCTGCGCACGCCGCTTTTGGCATAGGCATAGCCGGGCGCAAAATCGGAATACACCTCGCTGGCGCCCATCAGCACCAGATCGAGGGAATCCTTCTCTTCCAGATAAAAGCCCTTGACGCGCTGGCGGTTATGGTCGGCATGGCAGAGAACAAACTCCTGCAGCACACCGATCGTCAGCACAAGCGCCAACGCCAGACATGCCAGCTTGACGACGCGTAGGATGATGCGTTTCATACAAATCTTCCTTTTCGGAAATTATACCTCGTAGAAATAGTCGATCTCGGTGACCTTGTCGTTGTCGATGAAGAACTGCAGAGACTTCTTGTCGCCTGCGCTATAGCTGTAGTACTTGCCCTGCTGCTTGTAGTTGGAGCCGTAGGTCTCGGTGACCTTGGAAACAGCGTCGCCTACTACAACGCCCTTGGCGGTAGCAAGGCTTGCGTCGGTCACAACGACCTCGGTGATGCGCTCTTTGCCGTCGGCGGCAGGATAGGTGTTGACGGTGAAACCGTTATAGAAATAAGTCTTGTCCTCACCCTCGCCGTGGCAGCTCATCTGGGACTGAACGTCGTTGGGCTGTCCGAGCTTCTCGGTCAGGTCAGCAGCGTCGCTGTTGAGTTCGATGGTGACGCCGTTGTAGACAAACTGAACGTCCTGAGCGGTAACGGCAGATGCGTCCTTCTGCGCCTCGGTAGCGGCAACGGTGGTAGCAGCCTGAGAAGCCTGACCGGATGCGCTGGACTGAGCGCCGCCGCAGCCTGCGAACGCAAACGCGGAGCTGAGAACGAGAACAGCGGATGTGAGTGCAAGAATGGATTTTTTCATCTTAATATACCTCCTGATTTCATGTGAATACTCTTTTCCTATCGGCACGAGCCTTTTTTGCCCGTGCTCTTATATCATACTGCTTTTTTAGAAAAATTGCAAGTAAAACCTCAAAAAAACTCGCTTTTCGTCGAACAGTATAAAAAACCGTATAAAAACAAAAAACCGACGGTGTCTTTCTATGAAAAACACGTCGGGTTTTGCGTTCATTATTTCGCCGTCTGACTGCTCTTACTGCGCCGCTTGCAGCGGTACATCGCCTTGTCAGCCTTGGTGAACAGCTCGTAGGTGCTGGTGTCGGTATCGGTTCGCCGGGCATAGCCGTAGGCGAGGTCGAGCGGCACCTCGGAGCTCTTGTTGAAGGAGTCGAACTGCCTCGTCAGCTTGCGCAGCGCGTGCTCGATCTGCGCTTCGGACTTGTACCGCGCGATCACGGCGAATTCGTCGCCGCCGATGCGGAACGCCTTGCCGATATTATCAAAGCTGCGCTGGATCAGCTCCGCCGCCTTCTGGATGATCCGGTCTCCCTCTGCGTGACCGTAGCGGTCGTTGATCTGCTTGAGTCCGTTGACGTCAAATACGACATAGGTCA
>CAMKSB010000002.1 GCA_946415335.1 uncultured Clostridia bacterium | reverse complement strand
TGGCTTACCCGGCAGAGCGCAGAGAATTTAACCCACACTTTCTAGGGAAGGCTCATAATTATAATAAATTGGCACAAAAAAACTTAAACTTGGACAAATATCATAAAAACAGAAGTATTATATCGCATTAAAGGAGTGCCTGAACGGAAAGATTTGTTACTATTTACTACAAATGGTAAACAAATAGCCGCTGATTTGTTGACATGATAATTCATTTATGGTGTAATTTTGATAATTGGACAAAGGATTTATGCGGTAATTGCGTTAAATATGTATAATTTTGTTAAAACAGGAATGATACTTTTTCGCGAGTGCGCATGTGGATCCTGTGTTATCTATCAATATTAATAAATAAAGGAGTGTTGCGTAAAATGGCAAAGACCCCTACCGTCGAGCAGACTTCGGAGCCAAGTGGAGGATACAAGGTTTTCCGGGTGGTTCGGACGATCTTTATCTATCTTCTTGCAGCTGCGATCATTATTGCCGCGCTTTTATTCGCTTCGTCAGCGACGCCGGACAAGTCTCTTTTTGGATACCGATATTATACGGTTCTGACTCCGTCAATGGAACCGTCCTACCATGTTGGTGATATGGTATTCGTGAAGATAGAAAAGGCCGACAACATCAATGTCGGCGACGTCATTACCTTCAACCCTTCCTCGGACGGCAACGCCTACCTGACGCACCGTGTGGCTGAAAAGCTGCCGGATTATCAGGGCAGCGGCGTGACCTGTTTCAAGACAAAGGGTGACGCGAATGACAGCGAAGATACATTCCTGATCGACGAGAGCCGCGTAGTCGGAACGGTCAAGCTGGGCATACCGGTATTGGGCTATATTGTCCGGTTCGTTCAGCTCAGATGGTACTTCATCGTGCCGCTGATCATTCTGATCATCGTGTTCTTCAAGCTGGTCGGCATGTATCTCGCACCCCGCAAGAAGGAGAAAGCGCAGTTATCTGAGGCTGTGCAGGAACCCGAAGGCGAGGAAAAGACGGATGAATCATCCGCAGAAAAATAAAAGAAAGGAAGATCTAAATGACAACTCAGAAAAAGAAAAAATCAGCCAAAGAAAAAAAGGTCCTGATTGGTTCTGTTGTAGTTGCCGCGGCGATTGTTGCCGGTTCCACCTTCGCGTGGTTCTCATCCAAGGACGAAGTCACCAACCGTCTGACCGCGTCGGCAGATTATAACGTATCCATCGTCGAGGATTTCCAGCCTCCCAAGGAGTGGATTCCCGGCCAGACCGTCAACAAGGACGTAGCAGCCGTCAACACCGGCAACGTAGACGCATTCGTAAGAATGTGGCTCGGCGGAGCAATGAGAGTACTCAATGAGTCTAATGGCTTAGCGATTACGACAACAAACGGCTCCAATACGACAGTTGCAACAGATGCTACAAGTTTTTTGCATAATACCAGTAATAAGGTCAATGATGAAGCAAAGACCAAACTTGGGCTGAATTATCAGCAAACTAATAGTGGTGCTGTTACCTATTATAAGACGCTGAGCACTGATAAGATCAACAATCCGAATGACTTGAATCATGATGTTCATGAGCATGATGATCCTTCTGATCCTGTAGGAACTGGAGATAATCAGTATGCAGGTTTCAGTGAGGTTCAGTCCATGCAGGCAGGCGGCGTTCTGGTTTATGCTCCCGCAAACGCAAAATACACATGGACACTTGAACAGGCATCTGACTTGATTGTCAACGGTACTCTTACTCAACTTGAAAACCTCCCGAAGGGCACACAGGTAGGTTCTATCGGTTCCGGTGCTGCGAAGGAACTCGCCAAGACAACCAACAACGCCAATGATTCGAACTACTACGGTGAAATTGATGCTTCCACCTTCAAGCCTGCAACAACCGGTCTCTATCTGTTCAGAAGAAATATCGGTGAGACAGCTGATGGTACAGCTAACACCTATGAGTACAGCGGTTATTATTATGATAACGATCTTGACGGTGGTACCTATTTTGCCCTCAAGACAAAAGAAGGCGCCAACAAACATTCCGATTATGTACTTGAGGCTGCTGCAGTTGATGATAATTCTACTGCTAATCCAACCCTTAATCAGGTTCTTCCCGTTATTCCAAAGGATATCAAGCTGTTCAATGCAACTGAAACCGTTAAGACGACTGATCAGTTAACATGGACTTATGATTCTACTAATACAAAATTCACTGTAACAAACAATGAAGATCCTGCAATTTCGATTGATGTTCAGTTAGCAAATGTTAAGGCAGCAACTGAAAGTGACAGTGAGAACTGGACTGCAATGCCTGACGCAACTACTCCGCAGAAGACCACCTTCTACTACAACAATGATGTAGAAGCGGGTGACACCACTGCTAAGCTTGTTGACAGCGTAACGCTTTCTCAGAACACCAAGAACGGTGCTTACCTTGCACTTGACTTCGATCTCAATGTATTCATGGATTCCGTACAGGTTACCATGACCGAAGACGGCAAGGAAGGTGTCACTACCGTACAGAATTGGCTTGCAGCTGGCTACAACGATGATACCGCAAATACACATGCTGTATCCAACACGCCTGCAAAGGGTTCAATCACGACTCAGACCGGTAGTGAGATTGATCTGTTGAAGTGGGAAAATGCCTAATTCTCTATCACCTATACCACACTAACATAACATAAACTAAATGAAAAAGGAGGCTGACAACATGAAAATGAAGCGTATCGCTGTAGTGCTGCTTGTCAGCCTCCTTGTTTTCATGCAGAGCATTGGTTTGACAGCCTTTGCGGATACCCCTTTGCCGGACGGAGCGGTAAAGGGGCTTCCGGAGAGGTTGGCGGCTCTCGATGACGAGGGCAATCCCGTCAACAGCGAAACAGGCGAATACTTCTTCCATGTCGAAGGCATGGACTTCGGCGAGACCTACACCAAAAACATCCAGCTGATCAATCTGCGCGAGGACTACACCTACCACATCTGGTTCTATGTCGAACCGCTCTTTAAGGCGGGCGAGATCGATCTCGAAAAGGGCTGCGAATGCCGGTTCCTGCGCGACGGCGAGGAATTCTATTGCGGCTCTGTCTACGGCGACGGCAACATCGACCTGAAAACAGAGCACTTCGACTGCGGCTCCTTTGCGCCCGGCGAATCACATTCCCTGCGCTGTGAGGTCGTCTGGAACAACCTCGACGTTGTGAAAAGCGTCGACAACGGCAAAAAGCTGGTCGACGTCAACGGCAAGCATGTGCTTGTCGGCGCCGACAGCGACGGACACACTGAAGGAGAGATCGAATTCAAGTGGATCTTCTACGCCAAGGTAGAACCCCACGACATGACGCCGGATGAACCCCGGTCCGGCGACTATGCGCCGCAGACCGGCTTGCTGCTCAAAAACGGCGCTGTCTGGCTGATCGGTATCGGCGTGATCGCCGTGCTGATCGTCGTACTGCTTGTACTGATCAAGCGCAACAAAAAGAAAGACAAGGAGCAGAGCAAGTGAAAAAACTTGTCATGATTCTACTCGTTGTCGCCTTAATAGCAGGCGCAGGTTACTGCGCCTACCGCTATATCAACGATATTTATATTCCCAACCATGAAATCACCGACGCCGCTGACGAACAGCGTGCGTATTTCGATAAAATCAATCCGACCATCGGCGCGGATGCGGACGAAACTTCTTCCGGCGCTTCAAAAGCGCCGTCTGCCTTTGAATCCCTCAAAGCGCAGAGCAATGACGCGGTAGGTTGGATTAAAATAGACGGCACCGTTATCGACTACCCCGTCGTTCAGACGACTGACAACAGCTTTTATCTGAACAACGGCTTTGACAAGGAGTACAACGGCGTAGGGTGTCCGTTTCTGGATTACCGCTGCAAGAGCGATTTCAGCAGCTTTGTATCCATCGTTTATGCCCATCATATCCAGGGCTATCAGGCGATGTTCGCCGACATCACACGTTACGCGGACAGCAGCTTCATGGAGGCGTATCCCTACGGCGTGCTCCTGACAAAGACCGGCGTTCACCGTGTTCGGTTTTTTGCCTACATGCTGCTTCCCAACCCGTCCTTTGCCTATCAGACCGAACAGGAGACCGAGAGCGACAGGGAAGGGTACATTGATGAAATTTTTAATCAGGCGGCATACACGCGCACTTATACCGCACAGGAGTTGAAGAATAAAAAAGATCTTCACCTGCTGCTGCTTTCCACCTGTTCCTATGAAGCGTGGAACGCGCGCGGCGTATTAGCGGGGGTCATCGAATGAGAATAGCAGCCAAGGTGTATCGCATTATTTACCGTATTCTTGCGTTTGTCGCCATCACATCGGCGATAACGCTGCTGGTGCTGTTCCTGTTCGGTATCCGGCCTTACGCGGTGCGCACAGGCTCCATGGAGCCGACGATCCCAAAGGGCAGCCTGAGCTTTGTCAACAGCAAGGCGCCGTTTGAGGAAGTAAAGACCGGCGATATCATCGCCTTCAAGGTGGGTGAGATGTTCGTCACCCACCGTGCCTACAGCGTGCGGGATGGCGTTGTGATCACCAAAGGCGACGCCAACAACAACGTCGACGCGGCAAAGGTGAACGCCGACAACTATATCGGCGAAACCGTGTTCTGGCTGCCGTATGTCGGCGAGGTTCCGCTGTTTGCCCGAACGCTCGGCGGAAAAATCGTATTGATCGGACTATTTGTCTTATTTATTTTAGGCGGGATCCTCTACGACAGGATCTCCGGAAGGTATGAAAAAAAGAAAGCCGCAGACGGCGGCGGATCGGATTGACGATCCACAAATTTGCGCAACTCTAAGGTGGTGAGGAAATGAAAAAAGGATTCCGTTTGAGGTTCACGGCAGTGCTGCTGACAGTAGCGCTGTTATTCACCTCGAATTATATGCTGCTGAACGTCTTTGCCGTTACGCCCACGCCGGGTATCGGTATCTATAACCACGTGATGACATATGACAGCGAATCCGAAACCAAATATCTCCTCAAATTCTATCGCACAGTCGTAACCGTCAACGAAGACGAAACGGTTACTGTGACCAAAACCCCGGTCAGCCTCCCAAATGAAATGGAGGTAGACGCGGCAAGGCATCTTTATTTAACGCCGGAGGGCGCCAATGCGTCCATTATTCTCGGAAAAAATGATGAGATCGTACTTAGTGACAACAACAGCTTCAAGAGCTTCCTGAAGCAGTTCAAGATCGACACGATCGAGATCACCTATCAGACCGGTATGCTCAACCAGAAGGAAACCTCCCTTCTTTACAGCGACCCGGTGCAGACCTATTCCTTTGTGAATGCAGATGGCACTCCGAAGACCATCGGCACGGATCCGGTAACCGAAGAACCCATTCCGTTGGTCGATTATGACGCGGATGATCCGTTTGAGCATATCAACGCCTGTCTGCACGTCGAACAGTTTGACTCCACCAAAATGACCACCATTGATGTGCAGCAGAACTGGCGCGACCGCGGTACCGGCAGACCGGAGATGAACGAAGTCACCTTTGATCTTTATAAGGACGGCGAGGAATATCTCGCGCATGACGGCGGTACCTATGTACAAAGCGCGGATCATTATCAGTTTACAGTCAATACTGCTCCGCAGCATCACGCCTATCTGGAACTGGAACAGACGACCAGTAACACCTATCTGTACCACTACACGGTTCCGGAATTCAATCCGGACGGCTCAAAGATCGCCTATACCTCCATCCAGCATTTCCCCGAGCCCGGAGAAGGCGACACCCATTACAGGAATTCTACGCCGGACGAAAACAATTATCTGGCGATTGGACTGACGGACTTTACGTTCAAGATGAACTACGCCGACAAGTACGATCCGTCGGCACGTCCCAACATCACGGCAGAGTACCTTGACCAGCACTTCAATTTCAAGCGCATGGGCAAGGGCGGAGCGTCTGACGAACCGATTCCGCTGGATGATGAGGATTTCGTCGTTGTCGATAATCACGACGGCAGCTATTCCGTCACCATCAAAAATCTTGAGGACATCGCTGAGGATGGCACCGCCAACGAGTACTACCTCGAATTGGTCGATCCTTCCCGTCCCGTGATGACGATCAACCAGAATGCACAAAAAGCGGATACGCAAAACGACTACTATGCCGTCCGTTCCGAGAACGACGGTATCCACGCCAGCGTAACCGACAAGACCTTCAACAACGGCACCCTGGATCTGCTGCTCAGCGGTACCACCAATTTCAACGCGCATGTGCAGTGGGACGATATTGAGGTCACAGCCGCTCGTGAGGCGGACAAAACGGCTGCCCGGCTCAATCTGTGGCGATTCGTCGGCGAAGACGATGAATCCGCCATTGTTGATAACTCGGTCGTTCTGAAAGGTACCGACACAGATATCCGTTACGACAATCTTCCCAAGTACGATATCACCGGCGATCTCTACGTCTATTATGTACACGAGGAAGTCACGGTCGAAAAGGACGGCGACAGGCAGCCGTACCAGATCACCTATAAGGATAACCCGAAGAACCGTCTGGAAGACGGCGGCACTGTTATCAATAAGCTCTCCGACACCGTCGTTTACTCCGTCAGCGCCGATTGGGTCGCGGCGGCACGTCAGGGCGGTACCGCTTCCGTGACCTATCAGCTGCAGAGAAGGCTCAAGACTGCAGAGGGTACCGGAGAGTGGGAGCAGGTCGGCGACGACAAGATCATCCAGTTTGATGAACTGCATATGAGCCGCGGCGGCACGGAGGACTGCAAGTTCCCGAAGGTCGACATCTACAACGAACGCGGACAGCTCTATGAGTACCGCGTTATTCAGACTTCCGTTACCAGAACGGACGTGATGGTTGAGGGACAGCCGCCGGTCTCCAAGACGGATGATACCGATATCACCGACCTTGGTCAGCACAGCATCGAGGCGAACGATTCCTACTTTGTCGTTCTCACCAATCCGGAAGACACCACCGACTTCCATTTCCACTATCAGATCCAAGGTCATACCAAAGTCGATATCAGGAAGGAATGGCAGGACGAACATCATAATCCGATAACCATACCGCCTGACAGCACGGAGTACAGCGCGACGTTCGATGTTCAGAATTTCAATCAGAAGAACCTGCAGTACCGCAACTACTTTATCAAGTCCGAATACCCCGAGAATTTCTTTGACGCGTATACCGGATTGGGCGGTTACTTCACCGATAAAGACGATCAGGGACAACCGCTCAAGGACAGTAACGGCAAAGAGATCGTCAGATTCAAGCAGCAGACCTTGCAGCGCGCGACCTGGAATATCGACGATATCCCGGTGCCGAGATTCGACAGCGACGGCAGAGAGATCGTCTACCGCGCGATAGAGGTACAAAAGAGCTATCCCAGAACAGCGATCATCAATGGTCAGCAAGAAGAAATCAGCTTCTATTCTACCTACCAGTGGAATGTCACCTATGAAAACGACGAGGCGCATACCACCAACTATCATTACGGCGTCACCAATATTCGTTCCATCGAGGGCAGCGACCATGCCGAGATCGCCGTCAACAAAGAATGGGTGGACGACGGTGAGCTCGAATTCCGACGTCCTATTCAGATCAATGCCTCCGGCAGAATCAATCAGACTTACGATCAGGAAACGGATACATGGCAGGATTCAAACGGCAGCTATAGGGTTCTGGATAATGAAAATGTCTGGGAAAGCCGATTCCCCATCACTATTAAGTATAAAAGAGACACAAACGGCAACCGGATCCCGATCCAGGGTACGGATCCGCCAAAGTATGAGATCGAGCGTATCTACGGAAACGATACTTCCGCTGACTACCACTACGAGCCGACCGACTTTAGCGAAACCCCGGTAGGCGCAACGTCCGCAGCCGGACACTATTGGACGATGTCCGAGATCGAACAAGCCAGAGATGACGCCGATGGTCATCTGACAAATCCCGATTTGGAATGGATCTATGAGCTTCTGACTACCAAACATTGGAATGGTCACGACATGAGCGGCACGGATGAACACGGCGATCCCATTCTGGACGATGAGAACAGCCATAACCTCATGGACAATAACGGTATCGGCTTTGATCATATCGTCGGCATCTACAAGAGCGACCCCATCGACAACAATCCGCAGCACTGCCACTACTACGCTGTTCGGCAGGTCTGGGAGGATGGCGGCGTCAACGGCGCTTATGCCACCCTGCGATTCATCAATACCCGAATCGGCGTTGTCAATTACGAAATCAGGCTTGACTGGAAGGTTGGCGACGCGCTGACCAGAGAGGAAGGCAAAATCAATACCATCAGGATCAAGATCGAGGGCGAGGGCTTGCCGAACGGCTCCCTTGAGCAGGAGATCGATCCTTCCCATCTTGTTAAGCTGGATGACGGCGATTACGCCTACTACCTGCTCAACCTGCCAAAATACGATGAACAGGGCAAGCTGATCGAATACAAGATCACCGAGGTCGCGATCAACGATCGATCTGTCAACGATGATAACGTAGTCATGGTCGGAAATGACAGATGTACCGTCTCCGTTTCCGACGAAGGCATTACCGAGGGTGACGCTGCCCGTTCGGACGACCTGCACACCATCAGGATCACCAACACCTTCAAGGATGACGTGAATTTCAGGATCCACAAGAGATGGATCGATAACCAAAACGCCGAGAACACCCGTTCCGACCTGTACATCAAGCTGTTCCGCATCTCCCACAACCCTAACGCGACAGCGGAGGAGGGAACGGTGGCAAGCCCCAAGAGGATCGGCAACGAGTACAAATGGGAGCAAAAACCGGATGACGAGTTAAACTACTGGACTTATCATTTTGAAGAGCTTCCCAAGTACGACGCGCAGGGTTATCCCTATACTTATTATGTCAAAGAGCAGGATAACCTTCCGTTCTATAAGCAGGAATACGACCGAAACGACCAAATCAGCGCGACCGAAAAGAATCAGCTTGTTTTCCTGACGGACGAACAGCTCAGCCTGCAAAGCCTGCAAAACGTCGCCTTTTACGACGGCACCATCACCAACCGTCTGTATGACGAACTGGTGATCAACGGCGAAAAGCTTTGGAAGAACATCTCCGGCTTGCTCGAAAAGGCGGACTATCCGATCGCCTACGTCACGCTCTACCGCGATCTGAGCAACCTCACGGCTGATGAAAAGGCGGCGCTTCATCTGACTGAGGCGGAAGCGGCGAGCAACGAGATCCAGATCTCCACAGAGGCGGAGGTCCGCAACGGCGCGATCTCCTTCAAGTTCACCGACGCGGTCGAACGCGCCAAGCAGTACGGCGTAGCGCTGGATGATCACGGCAACGTCCGTAAAGACGCCAACGGTAATATCGTACTGTTGAAGTACAACGAATTCGGCAAGCGCATCCACTACAAAATGAAGGAGAAGGCTCTCAACGGTTATGTCTCCAAAATCGAGGACAGCAAGCTGATCAACGAGTACAACGGCGGACGCAAGCTCAAATTTAACGTCACCAAGCACTGGGAGGGAATGGGCAGCGAGCGAAACTTCCCGACCATCAAGTTTGTCCTTCACCAAGTATTTGCGGTGCCGGGCGAAAACGGCAGCACCAAATACTACGAAATGAATCATTTCGAGCGTGAGTTCAGGGCGACTGACGATGTGGATTACAAGGTCATCTTCGGCTCGGAAGACAAGCCGATGGAGCAGGACGCGCTTCGTTACTATTCGCCTGTCGGCAAGCCGTATACCTACTTCATCACCGAGACCCTTTCCAACTACGACGGCGATCAGGCGCTCTTTATCGAGCCCGATCACGAACAGCTCATTCCAAAATATTTGCAGCAATTCAGAACCAACTCAAAAGCGCAGGTCGTTTACATCGACTCCACGAGCGATAACAAAGGCTTGGCGCTGGGCTTCTCTGCGCAGCGTACCGACTACCTGGGCGACGCGAGAGACAATGTTCGCCGCGCGTTATTCCCGAGAGACGGCGACACAAAGCCGATCCCGAAGGACATCGTCGATCCGACGCCGCCGGATGATTCCATCACCACACCGACGGAAGAACAGATGGAAGCAGCTTTCAATATGCTGACAGACAAGCAAAAGCTCAAGCTGCGCGCCTTCGAAGATCTTCCTGCAGAAAAGCAGAAAGCGGCGTTCGATCTTTTGACAGAGTTTCAGAAGTACAATCTTTACAAAGATCCGCATATTGCGTACGAATCGCTTGACGATAAACAGAAGCAAGCCGCATTTGATGCACTCACGGACGACCAACTGGCAACGCTGTTCAGTGATGCCGGTAACGACTTGACCTATGGTTCGCTCAATGACGATCAGAAGCATGCGGCGTTTGACGCACTGACGCCGGCGCAGCAGCACCAGATCTTTGAACAGCATAACGATTATGTGTTCAACTACATGCTGACGGATCAACAAAGACAGCGTGTTTATGATGAACTGAACGCACGCGAAGCTTCACCCATCAAGCTCGATGAAGAGGTACAAAACACCTACCAGCCTGACGAAAACAACTTCCAGGGAAAGCTCGACGTCTCCAAGCAGTGGGAATACCCGGTCAATGTCAATGAGCAAAACAAGGATTACGACTCCGTCAGGGCTTACAACTTCACGGTGTCCCGTAAAACGAAACTGTCTAATGAAGAAACGCTGTTCAAGGTCAAAACCTCCGACGAGCATACAACAGATCCTCCGTTTCCGACTTTTTACGATCTGGCTAATGGCATTTCCATGAATAGCGACGATCTGTACGGAACGATCCGTCCGCATAACTTTGAACCTTCTATGAAGGCTTCACGCGAGATAGTACCCCCTGAACAGGGAGAAACACCGAAGTACTACGTCGGCGTGCTGCTCAAGGATAACAAAGCGGTCACGGTCGTGATCGACGTAACGGATGAAAGCGGCAATCTGGACTATCACAACGACGTCCACATCGACGGTCTGGCGATTTACGGTCACGACGCGCTGCTCTACACCTACACCATCACCGAGGAAGACAAGCCCGGCTATACGGCGGTCGTCAAAAGCGGTTCCGTCAAGCTCGCGCAGGAGAATTCCCAGACACCAACCACGCCGAAGGTCAATCTGAAAAACAAGCTGGAGGTCTTTGACCTTACCATCAACAAATCCTTCGGCAGAGAGTATACGGACGAGAATAATCAGTCCGTGATCGACCCGATCCCCAAGGACGATTTCCCGCAATTCTTCAATGACGAGTACTTCAAACAACTTACATTCTTGCTTTGCCGCAAGAGCGACAGCATGGTGATCCCAACACCGGCAACTCCGGAATCTCCGGCAACCGCTGATGAATCAGCAGCAACTCAAGATGAGGGGTACACAGTTGAAGGCGGTGAGGTCTACAAGGTAATCACTGGCAAACAAATTCTTGAACTCGCAGCACAGGATGAAACTAAGCAGTACAACGGTCTCAAAGAGACGGACGAAAAAGACAACGCTTACTACTTCCATGTATTCCGCGATCTTCCTCTGACCGACACCAACGGCAACTACTATACCTATTGGCTCAAGGAGATCGACGGCGCGCAGTCAGGGGGCAGCGAAAAGGTCTTTACACTCTATTCTCCCGAACTGCGAGACAAGGAAACCACCGCCCGGATCTCCAAAGCCGAGCAAGTCAATATTCAGCTCAGCTCGGGAGATAATAATTCTGAAAAAGAATTATACACGCAGAATGTCTTTAAGTCCAAGCGCATCACCATCAACAAATTCTGGCTTGACAACAACAACGAGGACGGCAAACGTCCGGATCAACTCACTGTCACCGTTTCCGAAAAAGTACCGGGCGGCGATGAAAATAATCAGGACAGGATCCATGAATTTAACCGCGTCCTCAACAAAGAGGACAGCACCGGCGAGGTCGGCTGGACGCTCGAGGCGGCTCTGGCACGCTACTATTTCAACGGAATATATGCACTGGATAATCTGCAGTACAAGATCGGCGAGGACGTGTCCCAGGTTCCCGATTACACGCTGGTAACACAAGAAGGCACCTACGGTGGCGTTTCGGTGACCGACCCGAACAGCTACGCCATTCCCGGCACAGTCAATAGTACTTACGTTCCTGTCAGCGACGTCGTTTACCAGTCCATCAGCACTCTCACAGATAATTCCCTCAACCTCACTAACTACAAAAAGCCGAAAAAGGGCACGCTGACGCTTGAAAAAGCGTTCATCGGCGACAGCCAGTTCAAACCCGACACCCGTCCGGAACTGCTCTACTTCAAGCTGCTGGACGAGACAGGCTTGCCGTTGACGAAGGAACAGTACACGAAGCTGATGGTTACCGTTACGGTAGGCGATGACGATTACACTGCTCAACTTCCCGATAATGGCATTATCACGCTTGAACGCGTCCCGTCCACCTACGAGTATCCGAAGGTAACGGTCACCAATCTGCCTATCGGCAAGAACACGGGCGGTGATGTACAGAAAAACGGCACCTATACCGCCAAGGAGTACAAGTTTATCGAGTGTGACCAAAACGGCAACGACCTCGCGTCCAACTTCCCGTATACATGGGATGGAGGACAAAAGGGCACCGGAGCGACCGGCGTTCATTCCACCAAGACTGTCAAACTCGACAACCAAACTCTTTCTGCCGATTACGAGATCACCAACACCCTCAAAACGGAAGATCACACCGTCACCAAAAGATGGCAAGACGACGCGAATAACGGTCACGCGAACTATTATCACACCAGACCGGATATGTTCCATGTCAGACTTGAACGAAAGATAGAGATTGACGAGGAATGGACGGTAGTCAATCCGGATATCCAGCTGGATACCATGCTGGACAGCTTGAACACGGACAACTACACGGAGAATTCCGAAAACCCGAACATCACACAATCGGCGTTCCGCAACCTGCCGGAGTATGACAAAAACGGCAACAAGTATTACTACAGGGTAGTGGAGACCTACATCGGTCCAAGTGAAAATAAGTACGCTGTAAACAGAACGTATCACGATCTGATCACTAATCAAGACTATCCTGCCGCGAAAGTGTATTACGTTGTGTATGATGATCAGCTCTTTGACAAGTCCAGTTCCATCGAAAACCACCTGATCAGAAAAACGCAGTATCAGAACTTCCAGGTTAAGAAAATCTGGAATGATAACCTGAACCAGGATGCAAAAAGAAAGCCGATTCAGGTTAAGTTGGTTCAAAGCGTCAATAACGTTACCACCAACGAAAGCCTTGAATGGCTGGACGAGTCGAACAACTGGTTTTTTGAGTGGAGGAACTATCCGAACAATGATGAAGACGGCAACGAATACGCCTACCATGTATTCGAAGTCACCGACATTGACGATTATACTTCCAATACTTACCAGATCCTTGCTTACAACCCCGAACACGAAGGGGGATATGATGAAAATTCGTATGAAAGAGATGAGATAACCAACAGGTATAACCCTGTTTACAAAAATCTTTCCGTAAACAAGAAATGGCTCGGCGATGAGCAGAGCAAGCAGGTTCGTCCTACCGGCATTACTTTTGAGCTGTACTGCAAGTACACCGCTTACAAGTACGCTGCCACCGACGGTTCAGACGTTTCCACCGACGAACTCAAGGCAGCCGCACAGGCGGCAGGAAAGCTCACCTTTGCCGCGGATCCCGAAAAATCCTACGAGGGACCTGTTTCAGGAGCAACGCAGCTTCTGCAGGCTATGTACGAGGATTACAAGCGCTCACAAGGCGTCAACGCTCAGTCCTATGAGAACTATATCGCCTCTGTTCTGACGCCTGAATACTTCGTCAAGACGCTCACGCCCAGCGATAGAACGGTTGACAACCAGTGGAATGATCGAATCACCTTTACGCACTTGCCTGTCTACATCAACACCTGCGCCACAGAGCATTGGTTTGGTCAGAACGCCGCGGTCGAGTACTATGTCAAGGAAGCAGAGCCAGCTCTCGGTTCCGGCAAGACCAATCCCTATGTCTACGGCGTAAATGGCTACATGGGCACGCAGATGACAGGAGAAGGCAATTCACAGATCACCACGCTGATCGATAACAACACCCCTGCCAACAAGACTGTCACCGCCTCCAATAAGCTGCAAAAGCGCAATATCACGGTTCAAAAGGTTTGGAACGATAACGGTTACGGCGAAAGCCTGCACTACGATATCGATTTCACGCTGCAATGCACTAACGCGAGCGACGCCTCCCAATATGCCTATATGCAGACAGAAACGCTTCGTATTGCTGACAATCCGAGAACCGTCACCTTTACCGATCTGCCGATTTACGACCAGGACGGAACAATGCTGACCTATGAGGTCACGGAAAAGGTCAGCGGTACACAGTCCACGCACGTGAGATACGGCTACGAACAGTCCAACCCGGTACCGACAAATGAATCCGGCGTGCTGATCGGCTACACCATCACCAACACCCTGCCGGTTGTCAAGTTCAAGGCGACAAAGTATTGGAACGACAACTTCAACCAGGACGGCATGCGACCGAAACAGCTGGATCTCACCCTGCAAAGAACGGCAGAGGATACAACGGAAACTGTCAGGACGCTCAGCGATACCTCACAGGCGCACAGACAAACCTCCGACACGCTCTGGCAGGTGGATTTCGGCATTCATCCCAAGTACAACATCAACAATGTCGAATATGTCTACAGCGTCACCGAGGAAGCAAACGGCACAGGAACACTGGCACAGCGCGGCTATCAGCGCTACGTCACACCCTCAGCCCTGACAGACGTTGTTCTCAAGAACGACTACGTGATCACCGACGACACGACAGCGCGTTCAGAGGGCGCACTTACCACAGCAAACGGCGATGAAACCGACAGAACCTTCTGGTTCAAAAACAAGTACACCCCCAAGGACGATAACCTGAAAATCAAAAAGTCATGGGCTGATACCGTAGACGGCATCGACTTCTCGTCGTGGACGCGTCCGCAGGAGGTCACCGTCACCCTGCATTATCAGTACGGCAGCACCGCCGTCACCAATCTTGCAACGGCGCCTGAGTCTGATCATGTCAAGAAGCTGTTCCCAAGCGGATACGACTTTACCCGTCAGGTCAAGGCAGGGGAGAGCTGGGAGAATGTCTTTGACCATCTTCCGCTCTATGTCAACCCGACCGGTACGGCGACCTTCAACGGTCAGGAATATCAGATCACCTATTCCGTCACAGAGGAGCCGCTGAACGGCTATACCACCGCTTACTCGGCAAGCGTCAAGCCAAACGGTACGGATAGTGTTGATGAACTGACTGTCACCAACACGCTCAAAACCAAGACCGTCAAGGTCAAAAAGGAATGGGACGACCGCAGCTACAGCGGCGACCAGAACGATCACTACGACGTTCACCTGACGCTTGCAAACACCAACAGCGGCGTTAGCTATACCGCAAATAACACGATCCCAAAGACAGACGCGGCGGTTACCGGAACGGTTGATTTCATCGTACCGGAGTACATCGCCAACGGCGACGCGGCGACCTTCACCGTCACAGAGGATGCTGTCGACCAGCAGTACCGCTATCAGACGACCTACAGCGAAAACCACGAATTCAACGCTGCGACGATCGCCGATAACAGTGTCATTACGGTCTACAACCGTCTGCCTTTGACGGAGATCACCTTCCAAAAAAACTGGGAGGACAGCAACAATACCTATCAGCTTCGTCCTAATTCGATCCAAATCCAGCTCTCACGCCGACCTGTCACCAACAACGGCGTTGCATGGGAGTCCGCTGACACCGGATGGCAGAATTGCGGCGAAAAGGTCACGGTCACCGGCAGCAGCTGGGCGCACACCTTTGACGAGCTGCCGAAATTCGACGCGCATAACATCGAGTATGAGTACAAGATCGTCGAGGACAAGGTCAACGCCTACGATACCGCATATCAGACAGACAGCGGTTATCAGGATAACCCGGTTGTCCGTCCCGATAATAGCAATCAGACCGTGGACAGCACGCTTTCGTTCAATGTCAAGAACACCCTGATCACTCAGCCGATCACGCTAGTGAAGGTCTGGAATGACAACGACTATCCTGACGACTTGCATTATCCCGTCACCTTCACGATCGCCAAGCCCAGCGGTGCAGCTTTCAGCTTTACAGATGTACCTGTCACTCTTTCCAATACCAGCACAACAGGCACAAAGGACGGCCACGTAACCTGGTCGGAAACGCAAACCGTTCCGGTTTATGACAAGAGCGGAAATCCGATCCAATACACGGTCACAGAGGAGAACAGTCACCATTACGGCTATCACCAGACAGGCGATACTGCTATCACGCAAAACGGCGTATACACCGGAAACGGTCAGTATATCGGCAACTTCTATGACACCTACACCATCACCAATGAGCTGCCATTGACTGAGGTCACAGCCCAAAAGCAATGGGCAGGCGATCTGGAGCTTTATCCGAACGCCGATGCAACGGTCAAGGTGAACCTCACCCGCAAGTCCAACAACCAGCGTGATACCACGTTTAACCCTGAAAAGCAGATTGCGTACAGCAACGGCACGAACGATTCCGTCACGTTCGGCAAGCTGCTCGTCAAGGATTACAACAACAACGATTATACCTACACCATCACCGAGCAGACGGTCAGGGGCTACGCCACTACCTACAGCAATCAGAATATCTTGTCAACGGCGCAGAATCACACGACGATCGTCACCAACACGCCGCTGAAGGGCAGCGCGGACTTTGTCAAGTACGACTTCACCGACTGGACAAAGCACCACGAAGATGACCGCTTCCATCTCCAAACGCTCTCAAACGCTCAGTTTGAACTGTATCGTGAGCGCGAAGGAATGGCGGACAAGAAATTCTGGTTCACGCAGCAGTCAGGCGTGTACACCATTGTTCCGGACGGAACGGCAGGCGCGACTGACAAGCTCATCTCCGGTGCTGACGGCAAGATCGCGATCACCAACCTCGAACCAAACAAGTATTACCTCAAGGAGACGACATCGCCGACCGGCTATCAGTTGAACAACACGAGGTTTGCGTTTGAAGTCAGCGTCAATGACAGCAATCAGATCGTCGTGACCTACACCCGGAGCGCAACACCGGCAGCGAACGCACTGACCGATCTCTCACAAATCACCTCAACCACCGCACCTGCATCAGCCAACGGTATTCCCAATGAGGAGAATCTCAGTCAGCTGACGCTCCAGAAGGTGGATAAGAACAAACTCGATTCAAAGCTGCCTTATGCAACGTATTATCTCCTGCGGCTCTATGATTTCGAGTACAGGAAGCCCGGCGCACAGGGAGCCAACGCTGAACAGTACCTTGCCAATGCGCTCAACACGCTGACGGCTGATTACAGCGATTCCAGCGCTCTCTGGACGTACTGGGAGAGAGTCGGCAATCCGACCTACACCACAGACCAAAACGGCAATATCGCTGTCGAAGGTCACATGTTCGGTACCTACGTATTCTATGAGGTCAAGAACCCGGTTGGATTTGAACGCGACTTCACCCACAACGCCACCACCGCGGCGGTCACATCCAATCCAAATGTCATCGGGCCGGTTTACTTCGAGCCGAATACCGCCCAGCATGAACACGTCGTCTACAACCTCACCCACGAGGATCCGCGCAAGAAGGCGGAGATCAAGATCCTCAAAACCGACGAGAACGGCAATCCGCTGAACAACGCCGTGTTCAATCTCTATAAGGACGGAGAACCCGGCACTGTGCTCGCAACCGTAACGACCGGATACGACGGCTTGAATCCCACGGCGATCGAGCTGGATACAACACAGTACGAGTGGGGACAGAAGTTCTACTTCATCGAGGAAACCGCGCCGACCGGTTACGCGCCGCATAACAAGGGAGAAGAGAAGAACAAGATCGAGTTCTCCCTGACGCGCGATGTCGCGGATGAAACGCTCCATGTGGTACGCGCCAACGACGTCCGACTCAAGGGCAGCGTCGTCCTGACAAAGACCGCGTCGGCAGCGACGACCACCACCATGGCTGGCAGTCAGCTGGCAAACGCCGTATTTGAGCTCTATACCAAGAACGGAACGCAGCCGCTGCATCTCTATACGCACAGCACTGCGCCGAACAAATACCGCGTCCGCTATGATACCGATCTTCAAGATGATATCACGAGCTTCGGCTATACGTATTCGTCGGATGTCACCACCATGACAACCGGCAGCGACGGCAAACTGACGGTCGAAGGCATCGACTGGGGCGACTTCTATCTCAAAGAGGTCACCGCGCCGACCGGCTACAAGCTGCCTACAGGCGACAGCGCCAAGGTCAGCTTCTCCGTCGGACGTAACAACGCCGCATTGACGCAGCAGCTTGAGATGAAGAACGATCCGCAGACGGCTCAGCTCAACATCATCAAGCACATCGACCGGAAGAACGTCGAGGCATGGGGCGAACCGGTATTCATCTTCAAGGTTCGTCAGACAGCGTATTACGATTATAATAATGGCAACTATGTCGCGATAGAGGAAGCAAAGCAGCCTACGCTCACCAAGACGATCTCACCGAGGACGACTGACACAAACGGCTTTACGGACGAAACCGGATGGTTTGACCTCGAACCCGGCACCTACACCGTCACCGAGGTTCGCGTAGCAAGATATAAAGCCGCATCCGATTCCGTCACCACTGACAGATCGGATCCGACCGGCAAGGTCACGAATATGAGCAATTCGCTCTATCAGGCAACCTTCAATCTTGCTCCCGACGGCAAAGCCGAAGTGAGATACGACAACCGACTCGCCAATTACGAGAAACTCAACCACGCTGACGAAAAGCACAACGTCTTTAACGGCTACAAGGCGCTGCAGGTCAGCGATAAGGACGGCTTACAGCTGGATCAGCAGGGCAAGGTGACGATCAATAAGTCCGATCTCCTTCCGAAACTGATCAAGAGCGACGGCTCAACGACAGCCATCACCGATTATGCCGCGCTTACCGTCACTTCTTCCGAGAGCGAGATCACGGTCACGGATAACGGCAGCACCATCACCGTCAGCGGCAGGGCAGAGGACGTCGCAAGCTCCGTCTATAAGCTGAACGCGGCGTATGCCGGACTGACAACGGACTTTGAACTCCGTTTCAGCGCGAATCCGCTCTTTAATAAGACCGAGAAAACCGTCATCTTCCGAAACGACGAGCAGAACCGTTCCTACTACGCGGATGGCGGACAGCACAACGCGATCTATTCGCTGATATTCATCATTGATTCCAGCTCCGGAACCCCCGTCGTCAAGAAGATCATGCACAACGGCGTCTCCACCGGCAACACGACCGCCGCTTCGTTCCCGACCTTGTACATGGAGAGCATGTTCAATGATCTCACCTTTGACAAGTGGCGTTACGCCTATTCAGACGGAGGCAATAATGTTACCGGAGACGTTGACAGCAACGGCTTGATGAATGCGATCAAGTCAGCGCCGGATGACGCGGTGATCACGGTCACAGCACTTCTCAAAAACAAATCTTAAAGAAAGGAGCCGGTCATGAAGCACAAGCTACAGAAAAAACACTTCATTTCACTTGCAGTCTTGCTGTCAGCGTTAGCGCTGGTCGTGGTCGGCTCCATCATGGCGTTCTTTTCGTCCACCGACCAGACGACCAACAAGTTTATCGGCAGCCGCTTTGATATCTCCCTGATCGAGCCGCATTGGAACCCCGATACCGCCAAGCGTGTTGTACCGGGCGACGAACTGGATAAGGATCCGCAGGTCATCAACCGTGAGCACACCAACGGTTACATTTACATCCGCGTAACGGTACCGTGCGATACCCAGATGGTCGACAAAGCCGACGGCACCCCCTTGGGAGCAACCGGCATGAACGTGCCGATGTACAAGTTTGTCAACACCGCCGGCGCCTATGACGCCACCTTTTCCGCCAAACAGACGGTTAACGATCACTGGGTGCTTGTCGCTCAGAACGGAAACGATTACACCGATCAGGTTTCGGAGGACAACAACAAGCAGCTTGTCTACGTTTACGCTTACGCGGAAAACGGCAAGCTGACAGCGCTCAAACAAGACGAGCACACCAACACGCTTTTTGAAAAGCTGCATCTCTGGAACTTCAACGAAAGCTATGACCCCGACCAAGATCACAGCGTTCTCGTCGAGGCGCTGGGCATCCAGTCCGATATTCCCGGCTATACCGAGAATAACATCAACGAAATCTGGTACGACATTCTGAGCAAGGAGGACGGCAACTGATGAAAAAACGTATCCTGCTCATTGTACTGGCGGCATTGTCCGCCGGCGTGCTGTTCATGATCGGCATGACCTCCGCGTATTTTACCGATGTCGAGGTCAAGGAGAATGTCATCACCATCGGCAAGGTCAGCATCGAGCTCGACGAATCTCCCTTTGACCCGAGCACCCCACATGACGTCGTACCCGGCAGCAAGACCGAGAAAAAGCCGAAGCTCACCAACAACGGCAATAAAGACGAATTTGTCTTTCTCAAAATCACGGTTCCCAAGTCGGACGTTACCCTGCTTCATGAGACCGGCGAGAACCGCGGAACTCCCAAGACCGGATTGAACGGTACACAGCAGCTCTTCCATGTGTTTGCGGATAATACGCCTGTTGAGACGCTCACCTCCCATGACGGTAAGGATATTGATATTTTGTATCACGCAGGCAACAGTGAAAACGACGGCTGGGTGCTGCTGAAAACGACGTCGCAAGACGATAAAGATACCTATGTGTTCGGCTACAACAAGCTGATGAAGCCGGATGATGAGACCGTTACCCTGTTTGACAGCGTACAGCTCAAGAGCTTCATCGACAGCCAGATCAAGGGCGACGTCACCATCGGTGTTTTCGCCTACGGCATTCAGGCGGATAACCTGCAGATCACGCCGGCGATCGACTTGGAAAAGACGCGTTATAATGATACCGAACTGAACTCCATCTACACCATCGTCAAGAACAAGGCGAATGCATGAAAGGCGGTCAGCAATGAATAAACGGTTAAAAATAACCCTCATCGCCGTCCTTTCCGTGTTAGTGGCGGCGACTGCAGTCGGCGTTACCTACGCCTATCTCCAGAACACACAGCAACAGCCCAACACCTTCAAGGTGAAGGAGGACAAGGTTTCCGTCACGGAGACCTTTACCGAGCCGACCACCATGCAGATCCAAAATGAATTTGAAAAGAAGGTGGCGGTGCAGAATACCGGCACGTCCGATCAGTTTGTCAGGGTATACCTCGACTTTTCCGATTCCCGTATACGTGACAAATCCAAGCTTGTTTCATCTACGGGAGAGGAGTATAGCTGGAATGAGTTTCTGACTCATCTGCCGGACAACTGGGCGTATGTTTCCGAGTCTGATAATCAGACGCTTGGCGGCTATTTCTACTACACTAAGATCCTCAAGCCAAACGAGAAAACGCCGAACCTGATCGAAAAGGTCAAGACGGATTTCACCGAGGACGGCACGGAGAACATCGACAACATCAATGATTTTGACATCGTTGTTTATACAGAAAGCGTTCAGACGACCGAGATCGACCAGAACGGCACTCAATATACCGACGCCAAATGGCAAACGGCATGGCAGAATTTTTTAAGTCTGTCTCAATAAACGCGAAAAAATCCACCGTAAGGTGGATTTTTTCTATTCTTCTTTATTCTGTTTTTTAATAGGAATACTCTGCAGCAATATACCGCCGACGATCAGCACCAGCGCGATGACCGCGTTGACGGTAATGCTCTCGTGCAAAACGACAGCAGAGAGGACAATGGACAAAAACGGTACCAGATAAGCCAGATTCGCGATTTTTGCAGAATCAGCAGCGCCTTTCAGCGCGATCGCCCACAGGAGATACGCGACCGCGTTGACGACCACGCCGAGCCACAGCAAGCCTAACCATTGCGCGCCCTTGACGGGCTGCCATGTCTCAAACAGAAGTCCCGGCACCAGCGAACAGACCGCCGTAGTCAGCCAGATCCACATCATCGTGATGTTTTGATTGAGCTGATGCTTTTTGTTGAGTACCGAGAACAAGCCGTAGCAAATGGCGGCGATCACACAAGCGGCAATGCCGAATAGCCGGTTGCCGGAAGCGGCGTTTTGCCCGCCGAGCGTGAGCACAACGATCCCGGCAAAGGAGAGGAGCATGGCGATGATCTTTCGGACGGTTAATTTCTCTTTTAGAATAATACAGGCAAAAATGACGATCATGATCGGCCACAGGTAATTGAGGATACACGCCTCCTGCGAGCCGAGAACGCCGATGCCGAAATAATAAAGCGCCGAATACAAAAACAATCCCAAGAAGCCCAGACCTGCCATTGTGAGGTAATCACGCAGGCGATAGCGCTTCATTTCTTTGATGGAGCCGTTGATGATGTTGAGGATCAGCAAAAAGACAAAGGCAAACGCGCTGCTGATTGACAGCGCCTGAAAATTCGGTATATCGGTCAGCACGAGTTTAACGACCGTTGCCAGCGTCGCCCAAATCAGCACGGTGATACCTGCGTATAGGTAATTCTTTTTCAATTTTCAGCTTCCTTAAGCGGTTCGTTTTATTTTTTCAGATAAGCCGAGGACACCGGAAATTCAAAGTAAGTGTCCGGGTAGGGCTCGTTCTCCAGCGTAAAGTGCCACCACTCGCAGTCGATCGGCAGAAAACCGTTTCGGAGCATGGCGTTTCTCAGCGTCATCCGGTTTCTGTACTGTTCCTCCGTGATGCCGCGGTAATCGGGGTGGGACTTTTCGCTGAACAGGTCGAAAGGACTTCCCATATCCAGTTCTTTTCCTGTAGCCATATCGAGCAGCGTCAAGTCCACTGTGCTTCCGCGGCTGTGGCTCGATCTCTTGGCGATATACCCCTTTTCAAACAGCTCCTGCTTTTGCTGATCGGGATAAAAATACGGCTTCATCCGGATATCCTGATCCTCGATTCCCCAGAGCATAAAGTGCTTGACTGCGCAAACAGGGCGGTATGCGTCAAACACCTTCAGCCTATAGCCGAGTACCATCATCTCGTTGCTGACAGCTTTCAGTGCTCGAGCCGCTTCTTGGGTGATGAGCGCACACGGTTCCTCATATCCGTCTATGCGGTCGCCGATGAAGTTATAGGTAGAGTAGTAGCGGATCTCCTGAATGATTCCCGGCACATAATCCGACAGCAGAACGAAGCTCGACGGATTATGCGTCACAGCAGCTTGAAAGTTTGTCATAAGGCGCCTCCTTATCTGTGAATTCCTATTCTATCTTAACATAAGTCGGTGCGGATTTCAAGAATTCCAAACAAAACAGCTTCCGCAGAAAACCTGTGGAAGCTGAGGTACTTATGAATCGTAAAAATGCTTTCCGTCATCCGTGACAAGACGTTCCGACTTCGGATATTCAAAAATTGCCGGATTGTTCGCGTTTGCCGTCAGATAATCGGCAAATTCCGCCGCATACCATTTTGCCATGCCCAGATTATGCATCAGATAATGGCCGCAGTTCACCGCCGTTGCGCCGGGAACCTCGTCAGCCTGTGCAACCGACTGAAACGCGTGCAGAAGCAGATCGTATATCTCCTTTGGAGCGCGGTTTCCCTTGAGGATCAGATAAAACCCTGTCAGACAGCCCATCGGACCCCAGTAGATGATCTCGTCCTTCCATTCGGGCTCATTCCGGAGGAAGGTGGCAATGATATGTTCGAGCGAGTGCATGGCGGCAACGTCGATGACAGGCTCTCTGTTCGGTCGTTTCAGCCGGATATCATAGGTCGTCACGGTAGCCATATCGAGGGTATCCACGCGGCTTGTAAAAATGCCGGGGACGATTTTTGTGTGGTCAACGGAAAAGCTCTGAATCAGTTCCATAGTCACATCTCCTTTCTCTACCTATCAGTTTAACTGAAAAGCGAAAAAATATCAAGGCATAATCGCATATTTGTGATCCTACACGGATTTCTTTTGCCCGACGAGAGAGAAAGACTTGACGAATCACTGAAATTCCATTATATTTATTGATAGAGTTAGAAAATGGAGGGATGTGCCATGAACAAAGCCAAAAACAATCTATTGTTTTTACTTTACACCATCATCCTCGGCGTCATTGTCGGCGTGATCATCTGGGGATTCCTGCGCGTCATGAATCTCGGAATCGAATTCCTGTGGAGTTTTCTGCCGTCTCAGTTCAATTTTCCGTTGTACACGCTTTGCGTCTGTACAGTCGGCGGTCTGCTGATCGGCTTGTGGAAGCGTAAATTCGGCGATTATCCCGAAGAATTGGGAAAGGTGTTAGGCACTGTCAGGAAAACGGGCGGCTATCCGTATCACAACGTTTTTTCGACGCTCGGATCAGCGCTCTTTCCGCTGTTGATCGGCGCCAGCGTCGGTCCCGAAGCAGGCTTGACCGGCGTGATCGCCGGGCTGTGTACATGGGTAGGCGATAAACTCAAACGGTTCAAAAAAGAAGTGGACGAGTTGACGGCGATCGGACTGAGCGCAACGCTCGGTACCATTTTCCGTTCGCCGATGTTCGGTTTCATGGAACCGCTTGAATCGGAGAAAGAAGCTGTTTTGCCGAAGACATCCAAAATTGTCCTCTATTTTGCCGCTATTCTCAGTTCGTTCGGTGTGTTCATCCTGCTCAACAAGCTGTTCGGCGTCAGCATGGGCATGGAGAGTTTACAAGCCGAGAAAACGCCTCTTGTCCAGTATCTTTCCGTGATACCGTTCACGCTGATCGGCATTGCTGCCGGCTGGCTTTATTTCCTTTTCAAAAAGATTACGGGAACCATCGCCAAGCGCTTCCAAAAATACGTGATCCTGCGTGCTGTTATCGGCGGCGTACTGTTGGGCGTAGCCGGAACCTTTTTGCCGCTGACGATGTTCTCCGGCGAACACCAGATCGAAGCCGCCATGAGCGAAATGGAAACCATCGGCGCGGTCATGCTGATCGTGATTGCCGTTGTCAAGCTGCTTCTGACGAATATCTGCATTGATTCCGGTCTCAAGGGCGGTCACTTTTTCCCGGTGATCTTCTGCGGCGTCAGTATCGGTTGTGCCGTCAGCCTGCTTACCGGTATCAACGCGGTTCTGTGCACGGCGATCGTGACGACTGCATTGGTCGGACATACGCTGAAAAAACCGCTGGCAACGGTACTGCTTTTGATGATTGTTTTTCCGCCGAGACTCATTCCGGTCATGTTGGCGGCAGCAGCGGCGGCAAAATTTATTCCAACGCCGAAATTCTTGATAGACGAATAAAATGATCCCCGATCGTCAGTGTGTACTGATGATCGGGGATCATGCTGTGTAAAAAATCAGTTGGCAGGTGCTTGGCCCTTTTGCATAACAAGACCGGACTGTGATTCGATCTCGTAATTATACTTCTTGCCGTTAGCAGTGAACTCAATTTCATATCTTTGAACGCCGTCGACCATTTTAATATTAGATTTGGTGTATTTCACCTCGTCTGCCTTAAAGCCCGCGTCGGTCACCGCTTTCGTTTTCGCTTCTTCCATGGAGATGGGATTGACGTTTTGTGTAGCTGCAACGGTAGCAGAATTAATGGAGTTGGCGGGGTTGCCGCTGGGGGTAGTCTGCTGAGAGGAGCAGCCTGCAAGCATACCGATCGCGGCAGTGACGATTACGGCAAAAATGATTTTTTTCATTTATATTCCTCCTGAGATTTAGGTAATTTAATTATAATTGAAAAAAGATTACTTGTCAAGGCATAATAGTTCTGTGCGAATTGACTAAAATGATAGAATCGGCAAACCGAGCGCTTCCAAAATAATTGACAAATATCTATTGAAATAATAGTAAAAATATGGTAGAATTATTCATACAAACTACCGTACAGGAGGAACTGCAAATGAAGTCGAATAAAATCTACCAGGTTTCCACGCTGCAGGCATTAGCGCTTGGCTATACACGGCCGGTCGTCACCGTTCACGAATTGCTCGAACACGGCGATACCGGACTCGGCACGTTTGAAAGCGTAGACGGCGAGATGATCGTGCTGGACGGTGTCTGCTATCAGGCAAAGCCGGACGGCAGTATCGTCTGTTCGGAGGATGACGATGGTGTGCCTTTTGCGGTATCCGGCTTCGTGAAGGACGGCAGAAAATTTAAAATAGGCGAGATGAAGGATCTCGACGCCATCAAGCTGGAGCTGACCTTGAGAATCGAGGAAGACTTTGGTCTGAACAGCATCCACATTGCGCGGATAGACGGATGGTTCCACAGCATCCATGCGCGCGCAGGAGCGCCTTACCGTGCCCATCATGTTTCCCTGAAGGACATTCTATCCAAGACGCAGAAGGACTTCTGCTTTGAGAAGCTGCACGGAACGCTGGTATGCGTGTACTATCCCGATTACATGGACGGTATCAACGCTTCCGGCTGGCACATGCACTTCCTCTCAGAGGACAGAACGCTCGGCGGACATGTATTTCAAGCGTCCATGAGCGAGGGTGAATGTGTCGTGCAGAAGATGGACAGAATCGAGATCCAGCTGCCCAGAGAAGCCGCGTTCGATACCTACTCTCTCAAAGAAGCGTCGCAGGACGAGATCGAAGAGGTCGAGCAGGGCAACGGCTGATCCATACAATAGTAAAACGTCGGTGTAAGATCACACCGACGTTTTTTTATCCGTTATTTTGTGCGGCTGCGCTTTTTGTAGATTTTGAGTATGTTTTGATTCTTGGTATACTCATACTGCAGTCTGTCGCTGAACTTCCTGACGAGGAAGATCCCCAGTCCGCCTTCCTTACGCGCTTCGGCGTTTTCCAAGACGGGTTCGGGCGCGTTCAGCGGATTAAACGGAATGCCCGTGTCGATAAACATCAGCATGGCTTCATCCGTTGCGGGATTAAAGGAAACCTCCGTCGTTAGCTTGCCTTTTCCGTCGGGATAGGCGTATCTGACGATATTGCTGCAGATCTCATCCGCGATAATGCCGATCTCCGCCAGTTCGTTCGGCGCAAAGCCGTAGCTTTCAAACTGCCTTTCAATGAATTCAAAGACCTTATCCAGCTCTTCGATCTCAGCGTCCACAGTGATCGTTTCCGTGATCTTGCCGCCGTGATACACAACGGCGAGCATGGTGATGTCGTCCGTCTGAGGCGCGTTTTGAGAATAAACGCTCAAATCGGTGCTGACTGCCGCGCAGATACTTCCGGCGGTCTCAAAGCTTTGTTTGTTCAGAGAATCTTTCAGACGTTTCTCTCCAAAGAGCTCGTCGTCTGTGTTGACGGCTTCGGTAACGCCGTCGGTATAGAGGAACAGCGCGTCGCCCTTTTTCAGCGTCAGATGATTGTCGTGATAGGGAACGTCCTCCTCGCCGGCAACAACAAAGTCGACTTTGCCGGGCAGATACTCAAATTGACCGTCCGCGCGTCTGAGCAGCGGTTTACAGTGACCGGCGTTGATATAGGACAGCTCGCCGGTCTCGGTGTTCAGCATACCGATCCACACCGTCACAAACATGTCGGCGCTGTTGTCCTCGCACAGAATGTTGTTCGCCGATGCAATTACATTTTCAATGCTGAGTCTCGACTGGGTGAGAGATTTGATAATGGTTTTTGCCTTCATCATGAACATCGCCGCCGGAATACCCTTGTCGGATACGTCAGCCGTCAAAAAGACCAGCTGTGCGTTGTCGGTGAAGAAAAAGTCGTAAAAATCACCGCCGACCTGTTTTGCGGGCTTCATGCTCGCGAAAATATCAATGTCATGACGCTCCGGGAACGGCGGAAATACGTTTGGCATGGCGGAGGTCTGAATGGAACGCGCCAAATCCAGTTCCTGTTCAAACCGTTCGGATTCTCTGGCGATATAGCCCTTCAACGAGCTGACGGTGGCGTTGATGCCGTCCGAAAGCTGATTGAATTCCACGTTGTCACGCACGTTGATCTCCGTGTCGAGGTTGCCGCTCGTGATCTCAGCCAGACCTTGGTTGACGGTCTCGATGTTGTTGCCGATCATCCTTTTTATCAGGCTGTTGATCTGGAGAAAGATGACGGTCAGCAGCAGGAGCACCATCGCGGCGACGACGATCATCAGGATATTGATGGAGTGCGTCACTTCGTTTCTGGGGATCATCGAGATGGCATAGTAGCCGTCCGCCTGCGTGTACATGGCGTAATAATTCGTGCTGTTCAGCGAGAACGAAAACAGTGATTTCTCAGCTGAGACCGCAAGCATTTTCTGTATGTCGATATTCGGAGAAGAATAGTCCCAGTTCCTGCGGATATCGGCGGAAGGGCTGATGATACTGCCGTCCTGACGGACAATGAAGTTTTTGCCGTTGGTGCCGACGACCTCAAAGTTGCACATGGATCGAACCACAACGTCAAGGGCGCGATAATATTCCTTCGGCTCGTATTTCAAGATCACATAGCCGTCGGCATTATAGGGTGCAATAACGAATTTCTTCCACTTTCCGGACTGAAATTCTTCCGGTAAAATCGGCTGATTACTCTCGAATTCACTTTCTTCGCCGTACAGCAGTTCCGTAAACCTGTCCATATCGGGATCGGAGGAAACATTCGTGTTCACACGGAGGCTGTCGTTGGTATGCATGACATTCCCTTGATCGTCAGTATGATACCAGTAGGTCGCTCCGAATATTCCCATCATTTTGTTGATGTAGGCTTCGTCGTTCTCAAAAAAGTTTTCACCGAGATACGAAGCGTTCATCTCAAAGGTGACGTTGGAATAATAATTCAACTCATCGGATAGCTTGTCGGTTTGAGAGATGAGCGCATCGGAGGTGGAAAACCTGACGGCGGAGATCACCGAAACCAACACCAGAATGATCGAGCAGATCAGGATGATCGCGGAGACCATCAAGAGTTTGTTTCTGAAAACCGCGGAGAGTTTTTTTATTTTCTTCGGGGCTTCATCAGGCTGAACCGATTTCTGTGGCGTTGTTCTTCCGGCTGCGGAAATACGTCCGGCGATGAGTTGTTTTCTTTTTTTCATCAGACGATATTCAGGTAGCTGGAAAAGCCCGTTGACTCAAACACATCGAGAACGGTGCCGTTCGCATGGCTGATGACCAGCGTACCCTTGCCCTTAACGCGCTTGTGGGTGGAGTGCAGCACGCGCAGTCCTGCCGATGAAACATACGCCAGGTTTTCCAGATTGACCTCTACCTGATCACATTCTTCAAACGCTTCCTTGAGCGCTGCGTCAAGCTGAGGCGCCGTAACTGTGTCGAGCTTGCCGTCGAGAAAAAGAACCAGCTTGTCCGCTTCGTTTTGCTTTGTAATATTCATGATTGATCCCTTCCTTATCCGATTGTATTGATGATACCGGCGAATTCCTCTGCCGAAATCGCCTTGCTGTCCCAGTATACGCCGTCGATGATGCCGTCGTTAAAGTATTGTGTCAGCTTGTCCGCGGAGAGCATACCGCCGAAGAACAGCGGCATCTCGATCGGGAAGCCCGGAAGCGTCTCCTTGACCGTCTCCCTGATCGTGCGGAGCATCGAAAGCGTGTATTCCTCCGACGGGCGGTAGCTGTTGTCAAAATCCCACAGCGGACGGTAAACCGTTCCGATCCTGTAGTGCGCCTCGTAGGGGATCTTGGAGAAGCCGATTCTGATTTGGTTCGCGATCACGCCGGCGGCGGAGCCGTTCTCAGCCGCTTCCTTGGTTTCTCCGACGCACAGCATGGATTTGAAGCCGAGGTTCAGGATCGTTTCCAGGCCGTCGCGGATGGTTTCATCCTTTTCGCCCAGCAGATAACGTCTGTCGGCTAGTCCCGCGATCGCCATATCAGCGCCGATTTCCTTCAGCTTTTCAGGCGTCAGCTCGTCGGTGACCGGCTTGACAGAAAAGCTCTGCGAGGAGATCTTGACCAGCTTCCTGTCGGGGAACGCCGCGCAGACCGCTTCCAGCGATACCGCCGGAACATAGACGAAGAGCATGATGTCTTCCTCTCTTTCAAACTGAGCGGTTTGCTCGCAGAGAGTTTTGATGTCCGCGATGATCTGCGGCGTGGTTTTGTCTGCGGTAAAATGATAGCAATAAAATTTCAGCATGGTGCCCTCCCAATTTTGATCAGCATATTGTTAAGTCCCAGCGCGCGTGTGTATTCCGTGCTGTCCGCCAGGGAATGGATGACTTTCAGGTTCGTGAATTCCTCGTCCTCGTCGACCGTGGCGGCGTCAAACGCCTCGCCGTTGTCGCGAACGGACAGGATGACCTCCTTTTCGGTCACGCGGCAGATCAGATCGATCTGCGGCTGTTTTCTGTTCTGGTTATAGTACCGGATGTGCTCCACGATCTCCTCCGCCAGCACGCCGGCATAATCAGCGGTTTTGCCCTGAACGCCGTTTTCGCCGCAGAAGGCGATGATGCTGTCCGCGATTCCTGCCGCCTGTTCCGCTTCGGGACGCAGGCTCGCGTCAAAGAGCGCGCTGTTTTCCGTCTGTCGCTCATGCAGCAGGATACCGCTGTATTTGTCCTTCTTGACGCGGTAGACGATAAAGCAGATCAGGAAGCTGATCGCTGCCGTGAGCGCTTCCGACAGCACGAACGACAGGCTCACGCCGTTGAGTCCGAACATCCCGGCAAGCAGATAGGCGAGAGGGACCGTGATGACCAGACCGCGCAAAAAGGTGATGGTGACGGAGATCGCCTTTTGTTTGGTCGCCTGCAGGTAGTTCATCATCACATAGCATACGCCCATACCGATCAGGCTCAGCGAGAATATTCGCACAGCCGGGATTCCCATCGCCACGCGAGCCGGACTGGTGACCGAGAACAGTTGCAGAAGCAGCTGCGGAAACAGCAGGATCGCCGCGATGATGATCGCGCAGGACGCGCCGACAAAGACAAAGGTCTTGCGCAGCACGATATCGATTCCCTTGTAGTCACGCTCTCCGTAGAGCAGACCGACGATCGGCGTCATGGTGTCGCTGCCGCCGGTGACGAACATCGAGATGAACGTCACGGTAAAGTTGCAGACCGAGAATACCGCCATGCCGTCAGCGCCGGTAGCGCCGAGGACGATCTTGTTGAGCAAGATCGCCTTGACGAATAGCAGGATCGTGTTGACGACCGAGGCGATACCGCCGGTGCAAAGCTCGCCCAAGTACCGGAGATCTGTTTTTTGGAGCTTGATGAATTTCAGCGTCCGCTTTTTGAAGAACAGCAGGTAGTAGAGTTCCATGCCGAAGCCTACCACATAGCCCGTTACCGTGGCGAGCGCTGCGCCGGAGGTGTCCATTTTGAACACGCCCATGTAGAGCAGATCCATCAGCAGATTCACCACATTGGACACCAGCAGAATGTTCGCCGAGAGCTTCGGCATGCCGTCGGTGCGAACGATAAACACCAGATACGGAACGACGATCATAAATACCGCGCCGTAGATATTGAACAGCGCGTAGTTGCGCACATAATCGAAGAGCGTGTTGTTGTTACACAGCAGATGCGTGATAGGATCGATCAGCACGATGCCGACAACGGTGACGATCACGGATACCACGATGGCAGCGATGAACGACAGTGTGAACACCGCGTTTGCCTTGTGCTCGTCTCGCTGACCTTTGGCGATGGAAATGCATATTGCGCCGCCGATGCCGAACAGGAAGAACAGCGCCTGCATGAACAGCACGACCGGCTCGGCGAGGTTGACCGCCGAGAAAGCGTCGTCGTTGATCAGCTTTGAGACGATGATGCCGTCGACAAAGGAGGCGAGCAGGATGGACATGTTGCTGATGATGGTAGGGAACAGGTATTCCCTGAATTTACTTCCCAGCAAAGCGCCGTTGCGTTGATAACTCATTCCTCGTCCTCCTCTGCGTCGAAGAAGCCAAGACCGTCGAGCGCGCTCAAAAAGCTGTTCATGTAGTCGCGGGAGGTCATCGACCAACTGAAGCCCAAACGGTAAAGCACCTGCGTGGTGTACTCATTTTCAGCGGGGATCATTTCCACGGTCTTGGAGCTGTCCTTGTTGTCGTAGGCGAGAAGGGTGGTGAGCTTCGCCGCGTTCTCCGGGCTCTCCTGCGCCTTTTGCAGCATGCGCATAAACTCGTCGTCCTCCACCAGCTTGATGTTCATGCCCATTTTGCGCATTTGAAGAATGATGTCGCCGAGCGGAACGTAGTGGTTGTTGAACGGATGGAAGATACAGCACTTGTCCTGCGTGGCGCAGAGCCGGACGATCGCCTCGGCGGTCTCGTCGATCGGCGCCATTTCAACGGGATAATTCATCATGCTGTACGGGTAAGCGCCGATGACCAGATAGGCGCGCAGTCTGCCCATAAAGCCGTTGGTGACAAAGTTGATCTGGAATTCGCCGTCGCTGCTGCGCGCTGCCAGATTGCCGACGCGCATGATCTTGCCCTTTACGCCGTCCCTGATCGCCTCGAGCACATAGCGCTCCGCCAGGAACTTGCTGTGGACATACTGATTGTCGATCGTCTGACCGAAGTACAGCGTTTGCTCGGTAAAGGGAATATCCGCGGACGGATAGCCGTTCACCCTGTCCCCGGCTACGCTGCCGGTGGAGACCTGCACGATCATGCTGTTGTGTTCTTTGCAGAATTCGATCAGATTTTTTACGCCACCTGCGTTGACGCGCTCGATATCGTCGGTTTCCGAGAAATGCTTGACGAGAGCCGCGCAGTTGATCACGGTGTCGATCTTGGCGTCTTTGAGCGTGTCAAACCAGTCTTTGTCGGTGACGCTGCCCTCGACAATGGTGATCCTGTTTTCAAAGTGCTGTTCAAAGTTATCTTCAAAGTAGTAGTAAAGCTGACCTCTGAGACGCTGCTCAGCGCCGGAGCGTTTGGAGCCGCGCAGCAGACAGTAAACGTGTCCGCTGTAGTTGTCGAGGTAGTATTTCAGGACGTGGATACCGAGGAAGCCGGTCGCGCCGGTGAGAAGCAGGTTGCCGATGCGGTGCTTGCCTTCCTTCAGCGCTGTAAGGCTGTTGCCGTGAAGAATACCGTCAAATACGGTGTAATCGTAATCGCCCAGACCGTCGGAGAATTCGCCCTTGTCCGCGCATTTGGCGGCGATGGCACGCGGCGTTTTGAGCGCGAAAATGTCGCCGTAGGAGATCTCCAGTCCCTGTTCGTTGGCTTCCACCAACACGCCGGTCACTGTCAGAGAGGTACCGCCCAGGTCGAAGAAGTTCGCGTCCGCGCTGACCTTGTCGAGAGACAGCACATTGGAGAAGATGTCGCAGAGGATTTTTTCCTCCCTTGTCACGGGCTCGCTGTAGGCGGTCTCATGGCTGAGAACCGGCTGCGGCAGCGACTTGACGTCGGTTTTGCCGTTGGGCGTCTGGGGCATCTCGTCCAGGCGCATCAGTGCCGAAGGTACCATGTAAGCAGTCAGGCGCTTGGCGATGTGTTCGCGTACCAACTCTTCATCGATCCGGCTGTCGGCGCTGTACCATGCGCAAAGTGTGTCGGAGCCGTTGACCGGACGGATCAGCGCGACCGCCTGATTGACGCCCTCGCAGGAGAGAATCGCCCTTTCGACCTCACCCAGCTCAATGCGCAGACCTCTGAGCTTAACCTGGTTATCGCTTCTGCCGAGGATCACCACGTCGCCTTCATCTGTCCAGCGCGCGTAGTCGCCGGTTTTGTAGATCCTTTCGCCGTTGTACTCTGCAAAACTCTTTGCGGTGAGTTCGGGATTATTGAGGTAACCCTTCGCAACGCCTGCGCCGCCGACGTACAGCTCGCCCGTCATGCCGATGGGCAGCAGGTTGCCGTCGGTGTCAACGATATATTCTTTGACGTTCAGCAGCGGCTTGCCGACGCAGACCGTGTCGGCGTTCGTCAGTTCCTTGGCGTTGCAGGAAACGGTGATCTCCGTGGGACCGTAGGTGTTGAAGATACGCGCGGAGGTGACTTTTTTCAGGTTTTCAAGCAGCTTGGGAGAATACTTCTCGCCGCCGCACATAATGATGTGACATTTTGCTAGCGCCGCCTTGAACCGGTCGAGCATCATATACTGCTCAATACGCGAGGGTGTGGCGTTGATCACATCGCAGCCGACGCGTTCCATCAGCTCGCAGAGCTTGACGGGATCCTTGGTCTCGTCCTCGTCGGCGAGCACCAGCGTCAGACCGTTGCAGAGCGACGCGGCGGTTTCCTTGAGCGACATATCAAAGGAGACGGTGGTGACGGACACGTACACATTTCCGTCGTTTTTCAGCGCGTAGATATGCGCGTTTCCGGGATGGGGAACAAGGTAATTGGCAATGCCGGCATGACGGATCTCAACGCCCTTGGGTCTGCCGGTAGAGCCGGAGGTGTAGATCAGATAAGCGGTGTCGTCGGGAGAGAGAGCAACATCCGGATTTTGGTCGTTGTCGTATGCGAGAAGCTCCTCGATATCAATCTCGTTGTCAAAGCCGCGGCTGCGGTCGGTCAGGATGAACCGCGCTTCGCTGTTTTCGAGGATATAGCGGATCCTCTCGTCGGGATATTCGGGATCGCAGGGGATATAAGCGGCGCCGGTTTTCAAAATCGCGTAGATCGCGATCATCTGGCGGCTGGTTCGCGGCAGCAGGAACGCCACTCTATCGCCCTTGGAAACGCCCTTTTGGATCAGCGCATTTGCCGCGCGGTTGCAGAGTTTGTCCATCTCCGCGTAGGTATAGGTCGCGTCGCAGGCGATCAGCGCGGTCTTTTCGGGTGTCTCAGTGACGCGCGCTTCAAACAGCTTGTGATACAGCGAAACGTTTACGTCCGCTTTTTCGCCGTTTGCAAAGCTGTTGAGTTTTTCTTTGTCCGTCTCGGTCAGCATACTGAGTTGGCAGAGTTTTTGGTCGGCACTTCCGATGATGGATTTCGTGCTTTCGGCGATGGCGGAAGCGATCGCCAATGCGAGCTTTTCACTGTAAAGCGCCGTGTTGTACTGCACATTCACCGCGATATTGCCGCTGTCGCCGTTCTCGATATGAATAGAAAGGCTGAACTTAGGCAGCGGATTGGTGATCACGGTTTCCGCGACGGGCTTGCCTTCCAGCGTTTCCACGCTGTCAACGCCCAACTGGCAGGCGTAATTGATTTTTGAGGTAAAGCCGTATTGGTCAAACAGCTTGATGAACGGATAGGCGCTGTTTTTCTGTGCTTCGCGCATAGCGGCGGCGGTGTCTCTCACAAATTCCGACGCCGTTCTGTCGGTGTCGATATAGCCGTGAAGCGGCAGGCTCTTGACGAACATGCCGAAGGAATCCATGTAGCGGATATCCTCTCTGCCGCCGGAGATCATCGAGATATAGACATGACGGTCGGCGGTACAGCGACTGACGGCGTATTCTGTCGCGGCAAGGAAGAGCGCGGCAGGGGTGGTCGAATGGTCGCGGCAGAAGGCGTTGACCGTTTCTTCGTCTATATAGGTGCGCGCTTCGCCGAGTTCGCCTTCCTCGGCATTTCCGGTCAGGTCGCCGGAGATGTCGGAAGCGTTTTCAAAATCCTCAAACAGCTTCTGATAGTAGGCAAGCGACTGCTTTCCCTGTTCGCTCTGTTCCAGCTGCGCTTCCTCGGCGATGTAGCTGTAATAGGATTCGCCTGCTTGGGGATCGGCGTTGTTGGTGTAAACGTCGCATAGCTTATTGATAAACGCGGACAGCGAAAGTCCGTCAAAGATGATGTGGTGCGCGTCAAAGAGCAGCAGCACGTTCTTTTCGGTGCTGATGATCTCGCAGCGGAAGAGCGGTCCGCGCGAAAGATTGAAGGGCCTGACAAATTCTGCTTCCTCTTCGGCAACCTCCGACGAACGCATTGTCAGGACGGGGATATCGCAGACGAAGCCTTCCATCTGGCGCTGTACGATCTCCTTGCCGTCTAGGACGACGACCGAGGTCAGAACCGGGTTCGCTTCAATGATCTGTTCCAGCGCTTTTTTGAGTCTGTCCACATCCACACGCTTTGACAGCGTGTATTTCATCGGAATGTTATAAATCAGCGCGTCGGGGCGCTTGACGCTGTCGTAGTAAACGCCGAGCTGTTCCGCACAGAGAGCAATGTTGTTGATATCCGCCGCGGCGCTTTCGGTTTCCGTTGTTATTTTGCCGCTGAGCAGATGCTCGATAATGCTGTTTTCCACCGTGAGCAGCGTACAGTCGTCGTCCATCAGCTCGGTCACGCCGGCTTTCAGTCCAAAGCGCTCGTACAGCTTGGCGGAGAACATGATGGTGGTGAGCGAGGTGAGTCCGAGTGACACCAGACTGTCCGTGACGCTTCTGCTCTCAAAGCCCGTGATCTCGCTGACCATGGCGCAGAGCTGTTCTTCCAGCGTATTGAGCGCGCGCGTACCTTCGCCGTTCTCGTCGTTCTGGAAAGCAGGCTCCGGCAGCTTGCGCTTGTCGACCTTGCCGTTCGGATTGAGCGGGATCTTGTCGATCTGCATCGTCACCGAAGGTACCATATACTTCGGGAGTTCGTCGGCGATAAATGCGTTGAGCGCCGGCACGTCGACCGTCGTATCGGAGACGACATAGGCGACGACCGCCTTGCCGCCGCCGGGCAGATCTTTTGCGATTACACTCGCGTCGCTGACGGTCTCAAATTCACGGATACGGCGTTCGATCTCTGTCAGCTCAATTCGGAAGCCGCGGATCTTCACCTGTTCGTCGCGTCTGCCGACGAACTGGATATTGCCGTCGGAAAGATAACGGCACACGTCGCCCGTGAGATACATTCTCTCGTAGCCTTCCATATCGAAGAAGGGGTTGGGAATAAACTTTTCATCTGTCAGATCGGGACGGTTCAAATAACCGCGCGTGACAGGATAGCCGCAGATGACAAGCTCGCCGACGGCGCCGGCAGGGAGCAGGCGGTTTTGCTTGTCGACAATATAGATATCGCAGTTGCCGAAGGATTTTCCGATCGGCACCGACGCGTATTCCTTATCTATTTCATAATCGGTCACATAGATCGTACATTCGGTGGGGCCGTAGGTGTTGACAAAGCTGAAATTCGGCGGAGCGCAGGGCACCAGCTTTTCGCCGCCGACGGTAAAGGTTCTCATATACGGACTGTCGGGATAGGCGGTGATATACTGCCGTCCCAGCTGGGTGGTGCAGTCCATCATGGTGATCTGATTGCCGATCACAAATTCGTTGAGCCCCACCAGGTCAAGACGCGTTTCCTCGGGTACGATATATACCGAAGCGCCTGCCGTGAGAGCCGGATAGAGATCCTGCATGGAAGCGTCGAAGCCGAATGCTCCGTAAGCCGCAAAATGGTCGTTTTCCGTCACTTGGAACTTTTCGTTGAATGCGAGACAGAAATTGACAAGGTTGCGGTGCTCTAGCATACAGCCCTTCGGCTTTCCGGTGGAGCCGGAGGTGTAGATCAGCGCGAACAGCGAGTCTGCAACAGGCGGTGTGAGGGTGACGTCCTTGTTTTCGGGCAGGTCATAGATGGAATTAGCCGAGAGGATCACGCCGCTGTAGCCGTCGATCACCGGCGCCAATTCGTCGTCGGCGATGACGACCGGCGCCTTTGAATCCTCCAGCATGTACATCAGTCTGTCCTGTGGATAATTGCTGTCGAGTGGCTGACAGCCGCCGCCTGCCTTGAGCACGGCGAGCGTGCAGATGGGGAAGAGCTCGCAGCGCTTCACCATGATGCCGACAGGCACTTCGCGCGTAACGCCGTGTGAAGCGAGCACCGCGGCGAGGTTCTCGGAATAGCGGTCGAGTTCCGCATAGGTCAGCTTTTTGTCCTTAAAGCCGATGGCAACGCGGTCGGGATGCAGAGCCGCCTGCTTTCTGAACAGATCGACCATGGTGAGCGAACGGTCAAATGTCAGCGCGTTGTCGTTGGCGGCGCGGTAAAACGCCTTTTCACGCTCACCGCAGAAAACAAGCTCGTTCAGGCGTTCGCAGAAAAGCATTCCCTTGATAATGTTGATGTAAAGCTGAGCAAAGTTTTCCATCGTTTCCGCAAGGTACAGATCGGTGCGGTATTCAAAGGAAAGCGTGTAATCGTCCTCGCGTTTCAGCACGTCGAGCGAGAGTTTTGACATCGCGTCGCCGGACTTATGGATATGGTAGGGGATAAACTTACCGTCAAATTCGGTGCCGTTGAGCATTTCTCCCTGATAAACGAAGATGATATCGGAATTGACCTCGTACTCGTTCGCAAGCTGGACGATTGAAACAAGGTCGTGGTTCAGGCAGTCAAACAACCTTTCCTGCACGCCGGACAGATAGTCGCTTACCGCCGCCGTTTCGTCGATATCGACGCAGAAGGGCAGGGTGTGGACAAGCATACCGTAGGTGTTTCTCAGTTCGGGGAGATGTCTGCCGTTTTCAACGGTGCAGAACAGCGCCTGCTCCTGACCGCCCTGCTTGGCGAGCGCATAGGCAAACGCGCCGAGGAACAGGGAGTTTTCGGTGATCTTGCGTTGTTTGCATATCTCGGCGACCCCGGAAGCGTCCAGATAGTCTTTCAGACTCAGGACAAGCTGGGCGCCTGTCTTTTTGGGCGGATCGTCGATCTGATCGGGAATGATATTGGAATCGGTCTCCACGCCGGCGAGCATTTTGTCATAGAATTCACGGCATTCTGCATAGCGCGCGCTTTCCTTGAGCTTCTGCTCATAGTCGGAGAGCATGAAGCCGTTGACGTCTTCCTCGTCGGGCGAAATACCGGCATAGATTTTTGCGAGATTTTGGATAAAGACCGAGGTAGAGGTACCGTCGGTGATCAGGTGGTGTACGTCGTTGAAGAAGTAGAGTCCGTCGGGCGTGATGAAGATCTTGAAGCGGAACAGCGGTCCGTTCTCAAAATCGAAAGGCTTCACAAAGCCGGCGCAGAGTTTTTCTCTGTCGGTTTCGTCAGTGGACTCCATATCCACGCGAACCGCCATATCCTTGACAGGACAGACGCAGGGAACGCCGTCGATCACCTTGGCGCATACCTTCAGGAACGGATACATTTCGGCGGTCTTTTTGACGGCATCCGCGAGTTTCTCGGCGTCAACGCGCATTTCAGCCGGGAAGAACATGGATGCCGGATTATTGTATTCCAGGCTTTGCGGTTCCTGCATGTTCGCAAGATAAATGCCCAGCTGCGCGTCCGTCATCGGATAGGCGGATTTTTCCTCAAACACAAAGGCGATCTGTTCATCGCCGCCGGCATTCTCGGCGATCGCCTTGGGGGTTCTCAGTGAGAAAATCTGTGAGGAAGACAGGCGGAAATCCTCCAGCTCCTCCTGCAGCATGACGACCTTGATGGAATCGCCGCCGAGCGCAAAGAAATCGTCGTTTACGCCGACCTTGTCAACGTTCAGCAGTTTTTCAAAAGCGGCGCAAACCTGTTTTTCCCTGTCGGTTTCCGGCGCGATGTATTCGCTCTGGAAATCAGACGCGCTCGGTTCCTTGAGCGCCTTGCGGTCGAGTTTGCCGTTCGGTGTGAGCGGAAACTCGTCGATCTGTACCAAAAAGCGCGGGATCATATACGGCGGGAATTTTTTCTGCAGCGAACGGCGGATGTCCGCGTCGCTGAGTTGTCTGTCGGCAGTGAAGTAGCCGCAGATATAGGTCTGACCGTTATCGTCGGTAAACGCCTTGACGACGGCGGTCTTGATGCTCTCGATTTTTCCGAGCTGAACCTCGACCTCACCCATCTCGACGCGCTGACCGTTGATCTTGACCATCCAGTCCTTGCGGTTGACATAGACGATGCTGCCGTCGGGCAGCTTTTTGCAGATATCCTTGGTGTGAAGCAGGCGTTTGTCCGTCTCGTCAACGGAATACGGGTTTTCGGCAAATACCTCGGCGGTCAGCTCCGGCAGGTTGATATATCCTCTCGCCATGGTGCCGGCGATACACAGCTCGCCTTCCTCGCCGTCGGGAACCTGTTTGCCGTTTTCGTCCAGCAGATACGCTTTGAAGCCCGAAAGCGGTCTGCCGATGGGCGTGTTGTCATACGCCTTGTCAAGTTCAAAGGTCATCGCGATACTCAGCAGTTCGCTCAGTCCGTAAGCGTTCTTGATGCGGGCATAGGGGCTGTAAATGCCGCTGATACGCTCGCCGCCGCTGTTGATGAGTTTCAGGCTGCTATCCCTGACGGGCAGCTGCTTGAGCAACTGGGGACTGATGACCGAGGCGGTGATATGGTGCTTGTCGATGTATTCGTCAATAAACAGGATATCCTTGCGCTGCGCTTCGGTGAGGATATGGATCTCAGCGCCAGCCCACAAGGGCGTCAGGATATCGTGAGTGGAGATCGCAAAATTGAAGGGGGTAACGCTCAGCTCGATATCGTCAAATCCGGCGGCGATCTCAAGCTGTCTGACAATGGCGTTGGTAAACGAAAAATGGTCGTGGATAATACCCTTTGGGTTGCCGGTAGAGCCGGAGGTATAAATAGCGATCGCCGCGTCCTCCATGCGGATCTCGGGAAACTCCGAGAGGATCTTTTCGTTTTCAATACCTTCAAGAAACGCCTCGTCGACGGCAAAATCAGCGCCGCTGTCCTTGATGATATACGCGACTCTGTCCTTTGGGTATTCGGTGGAAAGCGGAGAATAAGCGGCTCCTGCTCGCAGGATGCCGAGCATGGAAGCAATGTACAAGAAGCCGCGTTCCAGCACGATGGGATAGATCTTTTCCCTTTTCGCGCCTTTTCTCAGCAATCTTGACGCGATTTTTGCACTCAGGTTTTCAAGTCCGGCGTAGGTCATCGTCTGTCCTTGCCAGACGAGCGCCGTCTTTTCCGGATGCATGGCAGCCATCTGTGCAAAACGTTCAACAAAATTCTGCATATACTGTCTCCTTTATGTTAGTTTTTTAATGATTCCACTTACATATAATAGCTTATTTTGCAAAATTTATCAATAGATATTTGGATTTTTATATACTTTAGACTCCCAAAAAGCATGGACAAGTCTTGTGCTGCGGTAAGGTATATGATATAATGAGAATAATATTTCGCTGTCATAAATTGAAAATAAAGGATGTAATCTCTGTGAATCTGAAAAACTCGATCAAACTATTGTTGACCGCCGCGCTGTCAGCTGCTGTCTGCGTTTCTGTTTGCGCCTGCGGCAGTCAGCCTGAAAAACAGCAAAGCACGACCGATGCGCCGACAACGGCAAAAGTAACCGAAGCGGCTTCAACCGAACCGAGAAAAATCATTATCGACTCCGACACAGGCGCCGACGACGCGTCGGCGCTGATACTGGCGGCAAAACAGAAAAATGTGGAGATCCTTGGCGTGACGGTGCTGGTCGGCAACGTCGATCTGGAACAAAGCAGCAAAAACGCGCTGGCGGCACTGGAGCTCGCCGGCTGCGACGCGCCGGTCTATAAGGGCTCTGCAGACACCTTTACCGGAGAATTAAAATATGCCAACAGCGTATTCGGCAACGACGGTATGGGCGACGCTGATCTGATCCACCCGAAAAAGCAGGCGGCGGAAGGCGGCGCGGTGGATTTTATCATCGACACGGTCAAGAACAATCCGAACGAAGTGGAGCTGATCTCGCTCGGACCTTCCACCAATATCGCCAAAGCGATCAAAAAAGCGCCTGACGAGATGAAAAAGGTCAAGCGTATCTGGACGATGGGAACGGCGGGACTCGGAGCGGGCAATGCTTCTCCCGTTGCGGAATTCAATGTTTATGCCGACGCCGAAGCTTTTAAGATCATGCTCGATTCCGGGCTGCCGATCACCGTGATCGGACTGGATATGTGCGACGGCGACGCGCAGTGGACGGACGAGCAGTTTGTGCAGCTGGAAGCGCTGAATGAAACAGGCAGATTTGTCGCGAAGTCCTTCGGAAAAATCCGCGAATTCTATAAGAAAAACGGCAGCGAGTCCGTCATGAACTGTGACGCGCTGGCTATGATGTGCGTGCTGTATCCCGGATTTGTCCGGAAAACGATCAATACGCACGCAAGCTGCATCACCGATCATTCAGAAGCCTATTCGCAGGTCATTTTTTATAAGGAAGGCTTCACCTATGATATGATAAAAAATGATTTTGAGTATCATGTCGTTCTGGTGTCGGAAGTCAATAAAAGCGCCTATTTCAACACGTATCTCGAAGCGATCTAATAAAAGGGAGGAAAAATCAATGTTTAATATTTCGGATATCATCCAATTCAAACAAGCGCTCACGGAAAAGCACGGCGTCGATCTGCATTATCACGACGTGTGTCCAAAGCCGTTTTTCACAATGGAGCGGACGGACAGTGAGATTCAAGCGTTTATCACGGCGTATTTGCAGCCAAAGGGCTACGCGCCGCAGTTTTCCGACGACGGACTTCAATTCACACTGACCAGACGCAGCTGAAAAAAAGCGCAGCAGTTGTAAGACTGCCGCGCTTTTTTCAGCATTTTTTAATCTTTGCGCGCTACAATACAGGCAAATCCAAACAAGGAGGTATTCGTTATGAAATTCAAAATCCACAAATCGTATCTAATCCTCATATCCCTGCTCACAGCCGTTGCGACAGGGATCGCAGTCAGCGGTTGCGGCAATCAGGCGGCTTCCTTCGTTTCATCCGCTGTTTCTCAGGCAACGGAGAGCGAAGCCACTACCGCTCAGAGCACAACGGCGCAGCTGACGACGACCTCCGGCGCCAAACGGCTTTCGGAAGGAGATATCACTGTCAGTGAAACCGTCTCCAACGCGGAGGACGGCGGGCACGCCATTACCGCCGACGGCGAAAGCGCCGCTTACAGCCATGTCCTTGTGACAAAAACCGGCGAAGCGGACGGCGATGAAGCCGACTTCTACGGCGAAAACGCCGCGATATTTGCCACCAACGGCGGTACGCTCGATCTCAGCGATCTCGTCGTCAAGACGGACGGCACCCATGCCAACGGCGTATTCAGCTACGGCGAGGGAACGACCGTCAACATTTCCGATTCGTACATCAACACCACCGGCAACTGTTCCGGAGGACTGATGACGACCGGCGGTGGTACGATGAACGCCAATAATCTCACCATTGAGACCTCCGGCAATTCCTCGGCGGCGATCCGTTCCGACAGAGGCGGCGGCACCGTCAACGTCAGCGGCGGCTATTACACGACAAGCGGCAAGGGCTCTCCGGTGATCTATTCCACTGCCGATATCACCGTCAGCGACGCGGAGATGGTTTCCACGGCTTCTCAGGGCGTTGTCGTCGAAGGCAAAAACTCCGTCACGCTCAACAACGTCAGTCTGACAGCCGACAACAACCAGAAGAACAGCGATAAATCCGGCTTTTATCAGGGGGTCATGATCTATCAGTCCATGTCAGGCGACGCGGCGCAGGGACTTTCGGGCTTCACCATGAACGGCGGCAGCCTTGTCAACAAGAACGGCGACGTTTTCTTTGTCAACAACACCGCCACGGAAATCAGCCTGAACAACGCCTCGATTACCAACGAGAGCGACGGCGTATTCCTCAGAGCAGCGGCGGCAGGCTGGGGCAAGGAAGGTTCAAACGGCGGTCAGGTAAAGTTGACGGCGGAGAACCAGACCATCAAAGGCGATATGCTGGTCGACAGCATTTCCACGCTCAATCTCTATCTCAAAAGCAATTCATCTTTCACCGGCGCGATTGATCCCGACGGCGCGCAGGGCAGCGTCTACGTCGAGATCGAAAGCGGCTCAACCTGGTCGCTGACAGCGGATTCCTACATTTCCTCGCTCACCTGCGATGCAGGCGCCATTCAGCTCAACGGTCACAAGCTCTATGTCGACGGCAAGGAGTACACCGAAGGAACCGCTTCTCAGGGCGAAGCCATTGAGATACAGGTATCTTCTTCCTCCGGCGGTCATGACGGCGGCAAGCCCGAAGGAGAACCTCCGGCAAAACCGGATTGATCAGCTATGAAAATACCCCGGCAAGTCAAGCGGCTTGCCGGGGTTTTGTGTTGACAGATGAACGGAAACCATGTTATCATTAACAGAGAAAAAAGACTGGCAGGGGAATACGATGGATATCGAAAAACTTATCACGGAAATGACGGTGGAGGAAAAGGCGGCGCTCGTTTCGGGTACGGACTATATGTATACGAATCCGATCCCGCGGCTTGACATCCCCGGTCTGTGTATGGCGGACGGACCGCACGGGCTGCGTAAGCAGATCGGCGACGCGGACAGCGGTGTTGGCACGGCGGAGCCTGCAACCGCATTTCCCACAGCGGCGGCGACAGCTTCAAGCTGGGATCCAGCTGTTACGCGCCGGATAGGGGAGGCGATCGCGCGCGAATGCCGCTATTACGGCGTGCATACGCTGCTCGGCCCCGGCGTGAATATCAAGCGCAATCCCTTGTGCGGCAGAAACTTTGAATATTTCAGCGAGG
>CAMKSB010000001.1 GCA_946415335.1 uncultured Clostridia bacterium | reverse complement strand
GCCATCGAAAAGTAATACCACATCAGGCGCGCGCCGTAGATCAGCAGCGACAAGCTGATAATGAAAGCCACCACCAGAATGCTGTCTTCCGGGATCATCGCCAACAGGACGGCAAGCGCGATCAGGGCGACGCCGAACACGATCTCTTTGATTCGCTGAAACTTGTTCATGACCTGTTTCCTCCCTTGTTTCTGTGAAGCAGCATACGGAAATCCCGGATACCGCGGAATCCTTTGCCGTCATACTCTACCGAGTATCCGGCGAGCATGTTGCCGGAGTTGTAAATGTTGTGCGTCACCATGCTTTTTTGCGCCATGGCGGCAACGAAGTACTTGCCAAGGAAGGTGTCAAGTTTTTCTGCTTCATCAGCCCGGAGGTATTCCTCTTGATGGCGTTCTATGGAGAACGGCTCCGGCTCTGTGCCGGAGAGCGCCTTGGCGAAGGCTTTCCAGTCTGCCGCAGCGTCCAGCTGCCGTTTTTGGAGGATCATGTCCAGCTGCTCGGAATACGGCGCGACCGCTTCCTCGTCATACTGACCGCAGACAAATTCTGTACGATCGCCGCGCAGATATTTCATCGCGTAAACCATTTGACAAAAGGCGTGACGGAAATCCGACGGATTATCCTTGATGATCTCCTCGTATTCTCCCCATGCAGGGAGGTATTTGTAGCGCACAAAGCTGTAATCGGGAAGATGACCGGCTCTTCCGTGACCGAGCACCATAATGGATTTTTCACTGTTGTAGTTGATGCTGCAGGTATAAATACTCTGGTCGAGGTCGTCGGGCGTCGTGGCGCTGTGACGGAAGGTGATTTTTTTCTCGGTGAAGGTATCGCCGTCCTGAAATAGTTCAAAGAAATACGAGTTGGTGTTGTTGATCACCAGCGACGGTGTTCCGGCAAAATACCGGTGCGCCCAGGTGTCTGCCAGCACATGCATGGCGATTCCCACCGCTTGCAGATCCTTATCCTTTGCCAGTTTGACTGTCTTTTCGAGCAGTTCACCGTTCGGACCGCAGATCAGGCGGTATTTTTGACGGTATTTTTTGGAGCAGCGTTTTTTCGGCTGCGCGTACAGATCGGCGGGGAGAAAGTGGAACGACGACCAAATCCGTGTGATATCCTGCAGACCGATCGTATCCGTCCATGCGTCCACCAGTTCGATCTGCGTCTGCGTAGTCGCCGCATTTAATGGCGCGTTCAGTTTTGACAGCAGCGTACCGGTGCAAAAATCGACCATACAGGCGCTGTAGCCTATGGCTTCGCTTTCCTGATGGGAGTAGCCGGCGAGAATCGCTGCGCAGTATGTTGCGTAATAATGGAATTCCTGATTCATGCCGTACCTCCTGCGCTAAGCTTTCTCAGCCTTCTGACTTTGATGGCGGAGACCATCATTTCGAGATTCAGCACGAACGCCGAAATATCAATGATGACGATCACGATAGTGGATATCGTGAAATCATAGTCAGCGAAGATAAGATAGATTTCATAAACGAGCACGGCGAAAAATGCCGCCAAATACAGCCCTGTCCATACGAGATAAACGCCGCTTTTCTTTTTTCCTTTTCCTTCCGACCGGGCGGAAAAACCGATATAGCATTCGATCAGTCCCAAAAAAACGGTGATCGAGATGGCGATAATGACGCCGATGGTGGTTTCTTCATTCTTTTCCATCTGGTTGAGCAGCGTAAGCTGCAGGATGATTTTGATCGTTTGCCAGATCGCCATCGCCACGATACCGGTGCCGATGGTCGTCAGGGTGTTTTCCAGTCTTCGGATTTGCGCGCCCATTCCAAGTACCTCTTTTCAAGATTTCTCTTTTTCTATTATAACAGAGCCGGCAAAAAAATCAAGCGGCTGCCTGTTTTTTATAAATTGACATTGCCGTGTTATCATGATAAAATAGGTAAGCGCCTGATGGCGCTGTTTTCATAGGGGGAATATCATGGTTATCGATTTTCACACGCATACTTTTCCGGACAAGATCGCCGGACGTACGATCGCGCATCTTTCCGAGGTAGGCAAAATGCCGCCGCATACCGACGGTACCAGAACGGGGTTGCTGCAATCCATGAAGGATAGCGGCGTAGATATCAGCGTCGTCCTGCCGATCGCCACGGTCGTGAAACAGGAGCGTTCTATTAACGCGCTTTCTGCCGAGCTCAACGTAAAGGATCATATCTATTACGCCGGTTCGCTTCATCCCGACTGCGAGGACATCGGGGGAACGCTCGACTTCATCAAAAACAGCGGCTTGTTCGGCATCAAGCTGCATCCCGATTACCAGGGAGTCGATTTCAACGATGAGCGCTGCGTTCATATCATGGAAGAAGCCGCAAAAAGAGATCTTTACATCGTCACACATGCAGGCATCGACGTCGCGTTCCGCGATCATGTCCACTGTACGCCGGATATGGTGCTGGAGGTGCTTGAAAGGCTCAGCGGCGTGATCGACGATAAACTCATTCTCGCGCATATGGGCGGCTATGAACTTCCGGACGAGGTGCTCGAAAAGCTCGTCGGCAAGCCCGTCTGGATGGATACGGCAGCCGTCATGGATTTGTATCCCGAAAAATGCGTCGAGATCATCCGAGCTCACGGCGCCGATAGGATCCTCTTCGCCACTGACTCGCCGTGGCGCAGTCAAAGGGAATTCCTTTCGCTGTTTCATTCCTTGCCCTTGACCGACGATGAAAAGGAACAGATCCTCTACCGCAACACGAAAAAAATACTTTCTATATAAAAAACGGGAATGTGTCAGCTGCACATTCCCGTTTTTTCGATGATTTTTTCTGCGCATTTAATGCCGTCCACAGCAGCGGAGATGATCCCGCCGGCATAACCGGCGCCCTCGCCGCAGGGGTATAATCCGGCAAGTCCCACGCTTTCCAGCGTTTCCATGCTCCGCAGGATCCGGACAGGGGAGGAACTGCGCGTTTCCGGACCGGTCAGCACTGCGTCCGGATGGTCAAAGCCCTGCAGTTTTCTTCCCATCGCGACGATCGCCTCCTTCATGGCTTCGCCGATCTCCTGCGGAAGAATCTCGTGGAGGTTACTCAGCGTCGTACCCGGCTGAATGCTTGGCAGGACTTCGCCGAGGCGCTCGCTTTTCCTTCCGGCGAGAAAATCACCGACGCGCTGAACCGGCGCGTGATAATCGGAACCGCCGAGAGCGAAGGCGCTTTCCTCCAGCTTGCGCTGAAATTCCACACCGGCAAGCGGCGAATCGCTGCCGAAGTCCTCCGGCGAAACGCCGACCAGCAAGGCGGCGTTGGAGTTAACCTCGTTTCGGGCAAATTCACTCATGCCGTTGGTGCAAAGCCTGCCCGGTTCACTGGAAGCGTTGACGACCTTGCCGCCCGGGCACATGCAGAAGGTATAGGCGCCTCTGCCGTTTTGCGTGTGTACATTCATTTTATAGTAAGAGGCTCCCAGATGCCCGGTACCGGCAAAGATGCCGTACTGCGCCCGGTCGATCTTTTCTCTCAGATGCTCGATACGCGCGCCGACAGAAAACGGCTTTGCTTCCATCGGAAGTCCCAGTTCATGCAGTATCGCGAAGGTATCTCTCGCGCTGTGACCGATCGCCAGAATCAGGCTGTCCGTTTCAATGATCTCCTTCTTGCCGTCACGTTCAATGACCGCCGCCGTGATTTTTTCATCATCAGCTTTAATGCCGGTCAGCGTGGCTTCAAACATCACCGTACCGCCAAGCGCTATGATCTCTTCTCGGATGTTGCGGACGGTGATTTTCAGCTTGTCCGTGCCGATATGCGGCTTGGCGTTGTACAAAATCTCGTCCGGTGCGCCGTGACTGACGAATTCCTCCAATACCTTGCGCTGGCGGTTGTCCTTCGTGCCGGTGTTGAGTTTTCCGTCGGAGAACGTACCGGCGCCCCCTTCGCCGAACTGCACGTTGGAAGCAGTGTCCAGTTTGCCGGTCAGCCAAAAATGAGAAACATCTCTTGTCCGGCTGTCCACGTCCCTGCCGCGTTCAATGATGATCGGCTTTGCGCCGCTTTGGGCGAGCACCAGACCGGCGAACAGCCCGGCGGGTCCCATGCCGACGATCACCGGAGAAGCGCCGCCTTTCCACTTTGGTACCTCATAGTGATACGGCGTGACCTTCACCGCGTTTTTGCAACGCCGCAGCACGGCGTCCTCTTTGCCGTTCAGCGTGACGTCTACCGAACAGAGAAAATGGATCTGCTCCTTTTTGCGTGCGTCTACGGAGCGGCGAAACAGCGAAACGCCGCGGATAGCGCTTTTATCTATCTTTAGTTCCCTGCACACTTTTTTACGAATGACTTCATCCGTATAATCCAGCGGCAGCCGCATATTATTGATTCGAATCATAAGCTGCCTCCTGCGCGATGACCGCTTGCAAAGGCGAAATGAAGGTTAAAGCCGCCGCATAAGCCGCAAATATCGATCACTTCACCGCAGAAAAAGAGATTCTTCATTTTTTTGCTCTCCATGGTATGTTCGTTGATCTCACTGCCCAAAACGCCGCCCGTCGCGCATTGCGCCTGTTCAAAACCGCTCACCTTATTGACAGTGAAGGGCAGGTGCTTGACAGTATGCGTGATCGCTTTGATATCCTCAACAGACAAATCGCTGCAGTTTAGGGAAAAATTCGTCACCCCGGCTTGCTTCATGACCGCCTGTGCCAGCCGCTTTTGCAGCATTCCGGTCAGCAGATTGTCCGCGGAAAGCGCGGAAAAACGGTTTTTATTCTCCGCGATCAGTTCGAATACCGTTTCCTCTGCATAATCACTGAGCAGATCTAAGGTGATCTCGTCGCCCGGTTTTGCAAAAAGAGAGAGATTGAATACGCAGATACCCGACAGCGCGTTCTCGGTGAACTGCACTTCGCCGATCTCTGCATGTTCCCGGAGTCTGACAGCCGCCTTCGCGCGAAGACCTTTGAGTGAGCGCAATAAATCGGATTTCACCGGAACCGGACAGAGCGCAGGGGAGAAGGGGATGATTTTATGTCCGAAATTCCGCGCGATATCCAGACCGCCGGCACTGCCGCCCAATTTCGGCGCAGCCTTAGAGCCGCAGGCGATCACCAGCTTGCGCGCGGTATAATCGTTTTGCGCTGTTTTGATCTGAAAGAGCTCGCCGTTTTTTTTGACGCTGTGCGGCAGTTCTCCGCAGAGTATTTCCACGCCATCGCGCTCACACGCGAAACGCAGCACATCCAGCACCGAGCTTGCCTGATTGGTGATCGGATAGCACCTGCCTTCGCTGTCCTCTCTCGTCAGAAGTCCCAGACCGGAGAAATAACGTCGCAGCGCGTCGGCGTCGAATTCCCGCAACAGCCTTTCCGCCTGCTTTGAGAAGCTGCCGACATAGTAATCCCGCGTATTTCCGTTGATTTTCATATTCGTCAGGTTGCATCTGCCGTTGCCGGTGGCGAGCAGCTTTTTGCCGACGCGGTCGTTCTTTTCAATGATCGCCACCGACTTTGCGCCGCTGCGCCGTTTTGTTTCAATGGCGCAGATCAGTCCGGCAGCGCCGCCGCCCAGGATCAGTACGTCCCATACTCTTCTCACATTCTCACCTCATGAAAAAATAAGGCAGCAAAACGCTGCCTTTAACAGTCTTATGCTTTTGGCGCGAGCAACGTGAAGATACCGCCGGCGCCCATGCTGACCGCCAGGCTCGCTGCGCCCATGATGATACCGGCAATCAAAACGCCGCACATGACAGCGATCGTACTTCTCTTGAAGCCCATATCGAGGAAGCTCGCCGCGAGCGTACCCGTCCATGCGCCTGTACCGGGAAGCGGGATACCGACAAAGAGCATCAGGGCGATAAACAGACCTTTGCCTGCCTTTGCCTGCAGCTTTTGACCGCCTTTTTCACCCTTGTTGTAGCACCAGGTGAAGAACTTGCCGATCACCTTTTTATCCTTGCCCCAGATCAGTACCTTTCTGGCAAAGAAGTAGATCAGCGGTACCGGCAGCATATTGCCGATGACGCAGACGACATACGCCCAAAAGAGCTGCCAACCCTGCATACCCATGCCGACGGCAACCGGGATAGCGCCTCTCAGCTCTACGATCGGAACCATCGAAATAAAGAATATCGCCACATATTGCCAAAACATAAAATTCTCCTTTACAATCGCAATTGAAATCAGTATAGCAGAAGCCGCCTGAATTTTCAATAGAAAATCTCATCTTTGTATAAAATACATCATATCTCCCAAAATTTCTCGCTTAGTCATTGACAAGCCTGTTTTTTATTGTAAAATAGACAGAGAGGTGATTACATGACAAACAGGGCGTCGACCCGTTTTCGCGTCATTTTTATGATATTGTCCGGGCTGTCCATCGCGTTTGCCTTTGTCCATTCCATGATGCCGGCGTCGGTATCATCTGCCGAGAGCAATGGCTTTGTGATGATCCTCCGGAATTTCTTACAGGTTTTCGGCGTTGCGCCGGAAGCAGTGCCGGGAGTCGTGCGCAAGCTGGCGCATTATACCGAATTTTCTGTGATCGGCGCCATGCTCACCAGCTGCGCCTATTCGTTTGACCGGATCAAGCCTTACCGCTATCTGGTGCAGGTGCTTTTTGTCGGATTGCTCACGGCGGTGACGGACGAGACCATCCAACTTTTTTCCGAAGGCAGAGCCGGCTTGATCGTGGACGTTTGGATCGATTTTTCCGGCGTTCTGACCGGAACGGCGGTCATGCTGCTCTTTTATACCATCTATAAACACGCAAAAAATCTTACAGTTAATGAGGGATTAGATGAACGAAACAAAGGAAATGCGACAAGAAAATAAAATGGGCACCATGCCAATGGTGCGGCTGATACTGTCGATGTCGCTGCCGGCGATGTTTTCCATGACCATCATGGCGATGTACAATGTGGTGGACAGCATCTTTATCGGCAACTATGACCAGGCAGGACTGACGGCGATCTCGCTGGCTTATCCGCTTCAATTATTTCTGATTGCCGCTTCTGTCGGTACGGCGATCGGCGTCAACTCGCTGGTATCGCGCAAGCTGGGCGAGAAAAACTATGACCAGGCAAACGCCGCCGCGACGCACGGCTTGATCACCTGTGCCTTTACCTATTCGGTATTTCTGCTGCTGGGCTTATTCGCGGTCAAGCCTTTCATGGGACTCTTTTCCGCTGACGCGCACACTGTCGACTGCGGCGTGCAGTACCTCAGGATCGTGCTTTGCTTTTCGGTTTTCTCAACGATCCAGGTGATGATCGAAAAGACCTTGCAGGCGACCGGCAACATGATCTATCCCATGCTCTTTCAGCTGCTCGGCGCGGTGATCAATATCATCTTTGACCCGCTGCTGATATTCGGCATTGGCTTTTTCCCGGAATTTGGCGTTTCCGGCGCGGCGATCGCGACGGTTTTCGGACAGTTCTGCGGTATGCTCTTTGCTGTTATTATTCTTTTCAGGAAAAATCATGAGGTCAAGGTCAGTTTCAAGAACTTCCACCTCGACGGAGCGATGCTCAAGAACATCTATGCCGTCGGTTTGCCTTCTATTATTATGCAGTCCATCGGCGCGATTATGATGCTCGGACTCAACGGAATTTTCATGGCGGCAGGTTCGCCTGTGTCCGTCACGGTATTCGGTATTTATTTCAAGCTGCAGAGCTTTGTCTTTATGCCGTGCTTCGGGCTCAACCAGGGCGTGATGCCCGTTATCGGCTACAACTACGGGGCGCGCAATAAACAGCGCGTTTACAGCGCGCTGAAATGCGGTATCGTGATCGCCCTGATCATCATGTCCGTTGGCGTGCTGCTGATGTGGCTTATTCCCGATAAGCTGATCTCCATGTTCGGCGGCGGTCAGGAACTGATGGACGTCGGCGTGCCGGCTTTCCGCATCGTCAGCCTGTGTTTCTTGCCTGCGGCTGTCGGCATCATGTTTACCACCTTGTTCCAGGCAGTGGGAAAGGGCATCCGTTCGCTGCTGATGTCCGTCGGCAGACAGCTGCTCATTTTGCTTCCGGTCGCTTTCCTGCTCTCCATAACAGCAGGCGTTCAGGCGGTCTGGTTCGCTTTTCCGATTGCAGAGATCGGATGTCTGATTCTCGCGTTCTGTTTCTTCTTCGATCTGGTCAAGCGCGATTTCAGGAAACTCAGTTAAGATTGTTCACCTCAGTGCATATACTTGCATTGAGGTGATACTTTTGGAGGAAAACAGAAATACCATAACCTATGATGACAACTGGCAAAACGTGACCGAGCCGGAGATACCGGTGTTTCACACGCCAAACGAAAATAATTCTAATTTAGAATATTCAGACCTGACGGAAGAGCCGTCCAAGGAGAAAATGCCGCCTCGGCAGCTTTTGATCACCATTCAGCTGGTTATCTGTGCGCTGTTGGCTCTCAGCGCGTTTATCTTGAAAAGCATGGGTGGAGAGTGGTATCATACCGTGCGCGAGTGGTATTACACAAGGCTCAACAGCGCGGCGATCTTTGAAGGCGGCGACTCCTTTTCCATTTCCTCACTCTTCGGCAAGGCAAGTGCGGATGAAGTTTAGCATCGCCAAAACCGAGATCGAGATCTCCTATTTTCTGCTCTGTCTTGTCGCGATCAGCCTGATTTTGGGCGTGTTCCGTGACGCGCTCTGTGCGGTGCTCGCCATCCTTATCCATGAATCCGGTCATCTCTTGATGATGAAACGATTTGGATATTTCCCGAAAAGAATTAAAATCGCCCCCTTTGAAATCGTCATCACAGATGATAAACGCCCGGAAAGACAACTTGCCCAAAACCTGCTGATTATTTTTTTCGGTCCGGCGGCGAATTTTATTTGTTTTCTTCTCCTTTATCTGTTATACTTATTAGGAATAGAAAAACTGCTGCCATTAGCGGCGGCAAATCTCAGCGTCGGACTGTTCAATCTGTTGCCGGTGATGTCGCTTGACGGCGGACAGCTGTTGTATCTGCTCTTATGCCGGAAACACACGCCGGATCGTTCATCACGGCTTGTCTATCGGATCACGTTTCTGATACTGTTTCCGACGTTGGCGCTGGGATTTCTCGTATTATTTCATTCTCACTACAATTTTTCACTCCTGTTTGTTTGCGCCTATTTGATTTTCGCGCTGATTGTCCGGCAGGAGAAATACGACTGACGGAGGTTGCTATGGTCAGCAAGGAAGTTGAAAAACTACTGCTCAAGGTGCAGAAGCCCGGCAGATATGTCGGCGGCGAGCTCAACGAGGTCATCAAGGACAAGCGCAAGGTCGCTGTCCGGTTTGCCTTCTGCTTTCCCGATACCTACGAGGTAGGCATGTCGCATCTGGGCATGAAGATACTCTACAGCCAGTTCAACAGCGTGGAGGATATCTGGTGTGAGCGCGTATTTGCTCCTTGGACAGATATGGAGGAGCTCATGCGCGAACATAACATCCCATTGTACGCGCTGGAAAGCGGCGACCCGATCTCGGATTTTGATTTTATCGGCTTCACGCTGCAATATGAGTTGAGTTACACCAATATGCTCAATATGCTTCGTCTGGGCAATGTGCCGATCTTGTCGAGCGAACGAACGGAATTGAAGAATATCGTCGTCGCCGGAGGTCCCTGTGCCTGCAATCCGGAGCCGATCGCCGATTTTGTTGACCTGTTTTTCATCGGTGAAGGCGAGGAGGTCGACCTCGAGGTGATGGAACTTTTCCGCCGTTGCCGCGACGAGGGCAAGTCAAAGGCGGAATTTCTGCGCTTGTGCGCTGATATCGAGGGTGTTTATGTGCCGTCGCTCTACGATGTCGACTACAACGAAGACGGCACAATCAAGCGCTTTACGCCAAAGGACGGTGCGCCTGCGGTGATCCACAAGCGCCTGATGAAGAAGATGGACGAGTCCTACTATCCCGATAATTTTGTTGTTCCGCTTGTCGAGATCGTCCACGACAGAGCCGTGCAGGAGATCTTTCGCGGCTGCATCCGCGGCTGCCGTTTCTGTCAGGCAGGCTTTATTTACCGTCCGGTACGCGAGAAATCCCCGGATGTCATCAACGCCCAGTGCAAGGCGCTTTGTGAGAATACCGGTTACGACGAGGTTTCGCTGTCCTCACTTAGTTCCAGCGATTACAGTCAGATCGTTCCCTTGCTCGAACAGCTGACAAGCTGGACAAAGGATGAAAAGGTCAGTATTTCACTGCCGTCATTGCGTGTCGACGGCTTCACCGACGAGATCATGAACCGCATCAAAACCGTACGCAAAAGCGGTCTGACCTTTGCTCCCGAAGCAGGCAGCCAGCGTATGCGCGACGTCATCAATAAAAATGTTCAGCACGACGAGCTGATGCAGACCTGCGCTACCGCCTTTGCAGGCGGCTGGACGACGGTCAAGCTGTACTTTATGATCGGCTTGCCGACGGAGACCATGGACGACGTGGCGGCGATCGCCGGACTCGGACAGGACGTCGTCGATACCTATTATCACACGGAAAACCGTCCCAAGGGCAAATCTGTCCGCGTGACCGTTTCGGCTTCCTCCTTTGTGCCGAAGCCCTTCACGCCGTTCCAGTGGGAACCGCAGGACACGATCCCGGTTCTCCATGAGAAGCAGGAGCACATCAAGAACAGCATCACCACGCGCAAGATCTCCTTTAACTATCACGACGCGGACACCAGCTTTCTGGAAGCCGTATTTGCCAGAGGCGACCGCCGTCTGTGCAAGGCGATGGCGCTTGCCTGTGATCGCGGTTTTCACTTTGATGGCTGGAATGACTGCTTTGATCTGCAAAAATGGCTCGATATTTTTGACGAATGCGGTATTGATCCGGCGTTTTACGCCAACCGCCGTCGCAGCTTTGACGAAATACTGCCGTGGGATCATATCGACTACGGTGTGACCAAGGCGTTCTTGAAAAAGGAATGTCAAAAAGCCTATGAGAATACCACCACGCCGCATTGCCGCTTACAGTGCTCCGGCTGCGGCGCGGCTAAATACGGGGAGGGAGTTTGCTTTGAGAAACGTCAGAATCTGGTTTAAGAAGGACTATGAGTGCCGGTATATCTCTCATCTCGACCTTAACCGCACCATGCTGCGCGCTTTGCACAAGAGCAAGCTGCCGATCTGGCACACGGAGGGCTTCAATCCGCATCCCTTTGCGACCTTTCCGCTGCCGTTGTCGCTTGGCTTCCGCGGCGTCAACGAGTGCATGGACGTCAAGCTGGAGGACGATTCTCTTGATCTGAGAGCAATCCCGGACATGCTCAATCCCTGTCTGCCGCGCGGTATACAGGCGTTTGACGCGACGGAGGTTATCATGAAAGCCGGCAAGGTCGCCTATGCTTCCTTTACCATGCTGATCAGCAACGACAAGATCCCTTCCGGCAGGATCTGCAACGATTTGAAAGAGCTTTTTGCCGGAGAGAAGATCGAACTGGAAAAGCGTTCCAAAAAAGGCATGAAAACCGTCGATATCCGTCCCGGCATCCGCAGCTTTGATATTACCGAGCGCTTTGATTCGGCGGAACTGAACATCGTACTCTCAGCCGGAAGCAGCGATAACGTCAACCCGAATCTGATATTGACCGCTCTATCCCATCAGACGGGTGAGGAATACGACGCAGATATCACACGAAACGATTTATATAATTCTGATATGGAATTATTCAGGTAAGCTTATGTTTGAATTTACGATCAAAGACGCCGCGTTGCTCAATGATTTCAAGGAGGAACTGCGCGTCTATCTCAACAAATCCTTCCGGTTCACGACCAATTATCTGGCGAACCCCTCCTTGTCCGACTATCCGGACAGCGAACGGCTTGTCATGCTCTCGGTCAACAAGGCGATCTATCAGAATCTCTACAGCTTTTTTCAGCTCAACGAGAGCAACCTGCAATACGCCGCCTTTGCCTGTCTGGAATACGCCGCCTTTGCCATGCGGCTCTATTATGTGCTCTTTACGCGCAAGGAATCGCGCTATGAATACATCGCTTCCCCGGATTTCGCGTTGGAAAAATACGAGCAGGAAATAGAGCAGGAAAGGGAAGAGGCGAACGATCCGGAAACTATTGAATTTTCTGTAAAAGAATTTTGCGAAGGCTTGCGCCGTCTGAACAGCTTCGAACTGAAAAACGCTTCTGTCGGTTCACAGCTGCGCGACGGCAATCTGTATCTGGGACTTGCCAGCGGCAGTCCGGTCAGCGACGAGCTGCAGCATGAGGTGCGAAAAAACCTCATCGGCGCGTATCATTCCCTGAACCGGCACATGAAATTATTCTTCAACGGCGGCTTGAACGAGGAACTCGAGGACATGGAAAACAGCCTGGATGAAAAATATCTCGCGTATTTGCGTAACTATTGATATTTTCACAAAGGTTTTGATTGGCGTTCAACTGTTTGTCACAATGGGGCGCTATCATATAATCACAACAAAACCAGTTCCGAGTTTTTTCATAGATGTTCCTTTACTTGTGAAAGCCGACCGTGATGGCCGGCTTTTGCATTGGGTGAAAAAATGTATTATTATTCCTTAAACGAATATTTAAAGCAGACCTTCGGCGAAAAGGTCTACAAAATCTCGCTGGACGGCGGCATGACCTGTCCGAACCGTGACGGCACCTGCGGCGATCGCGGATGCATTTTTTGCAGCGGCGGCGGTTCCGGCGAATTTGCCGCGGACAGAAGCCTCAGTGTGACGGAGCAGATCGCGCAGGCAAAGCGGCGCATTCAGGCGAAAACCGACTGCCGCAAATTCATCGCCTACTTCCAGCCTTTTACCAACACCTACGCGCCGGTAGAGTATTTGCGCGAAATCTTTACGGAGGCGATCGCCGGAGAGGAGATCGTCGCTTTGTCGATTGCCACCCGGCCGGACTGTTTAGGCGCGGAAGTGCTTGATCTGCTGTCAGAGTTGAACGCCGTCAAGCCTGTCTGGATCGAGCTCGGCTTGCAGACGATCCACGAGGATACAGCGGCTTACATCCGCCGGGGCTATCCGTTGTCCGTCTATGATGAAGCCGTCCGGGAGCTGAAAGCCGTCGGCGTTCAGGTTATCACCCACGTTATCCTCGGACTGCCGGGAGAGACGAGAGAGATGATGCTGCAGACGGTAGCTTACGCCGGAGAACGCAGCGACGGCGTGAAGCTGCAGCTGCTGCACGTCCTAAAGGGCACCGATCTGCTGGCGGACTATGAAGCCGGAAAAGTGCCTGTCATGTCCTTGGAAGCATACGCGGATTGTTTGTGCGAAGCGGTAGAAGTCCTGCCGCGAAACGTCGTGATCCACCGCCTGACAGGAGACGGTGACAAAAAGCTCTTGACAGCGCCCTTATGGAGCGGCGACAAAAAGCGCGTCCTCAACACGATCCGCCGAGCATTCTTCGAAAGAGACGTGGAGCAGGGAATAAAATATAAAAAAATTCAAAATACCCCTTGATTTTTTCGGAATAGTTTGGTATAATAACTATCGTTGTCTGGAGAGATGTCCGAGCTGGCCGAAGGAGCATGATTGGAAATCATGTGTACGGTAATCACCGTACCAGGGGTTCGAATCCCCTTCTCTCCGCCACCAAATCCGCACGAATGCCGAAAAGCGTTTGTGCGGATTTTTCTATTTATCCGTTGATTTTTTCTCATCCGCGGACTATAATGAAGAAAAACAGCGAGGAGCGGCATTATGAAAACCATCAAAAGAATCATCTCCGGACTGATAGCGGCGATACTGCTGACGACAGCTTTATCCGTTTCGGCACAGGAAGCGGTAACCGTCGAGCCCATCCGATTCCGCCATGATCACTTTATCAAAGGCATGGACGTATCTTCCGTGTTGTCTCTTGAAAAATCCGGCGTGAAGTTTTATCGTTCAGACGGCGAAGAAGCCGATCTGTTTCAAATCCTTGCCGACAGCGGCGTGAATTATATCCGCGTCCGTGTCTGGAACCATCCCTATGACAACGCCGGCAACAGCTATGGCGGCGGCAATAACGACGCAGCAGCTGCCGCAAAAATCGGCAAACGCGCGGCACAGTATGGCATGAAGCTGTTGGTGGACTTCCATTACTCCGACTTCTGGGCTGACCCGGCAAAACAAAAAGCGCCGAAAGCGTGGGAGAACATGTCGCTGACCGAGAAATCAACCGCGCTGTATGAATTTACTTATAATTCTTTGGAAGAAATAAAATCCGCCGGTGCCGAGATCGGCATGGTGCAGATCGGCAACGAGACCACCGCCGGCATCGCAGGAGAGAGCGACTTCTCCGCAATGGCGCAGCTGTTCAACGCCGGCGCCAAGGCGGTGCGTGATTTTGATCGTGAAACGCTCGTGGCGCTTCACTTTACCAATCCTGAAAAGACCGCCGTCATGAAATGGCTGGCGGATTCCCTGAACCAATATCAGGTGGCTTATGACGTGTTTTCTTCCTCGTACTATCCGCAGTGGCACGGAACGCTCGACAACCTCACTGCCGTACTGCGCTATGTGCGCGAAACCTATCACAAAGAGGTCATGGTCGCGGAGACCGCCTATCCTTATACGTTAGATGATACAGACGGCTTTTCCAATACCGTCACTCGTTGGAATTGCTCCGGCGAGAACATGCGCTGGAATTTTACCCCGCAGGGACAAGCCGGAGAACTGCGCGATGTTATGTCAGCCGTCAACGACGCGGACGGGCTCGGCGTATTTTACTGGGAAGGCGCTTGGATCACCGTCGGCGATACTACCGGACTGAGCGGTAGTGAGTTGGAATCGCAAATTCAGCACAACCGGCAGCTTTGGGAGCAAAACGGCGCAGGCTGGGCGAGCAGCTATGCCAAGGAATACGATCCCGACGACGCCGGAAAGTACTTCGGCGGCAGCGCGGTCGATAATCAGGCGTTCTTTGACGCGACCGGAAGAGCGCTTCCTTCGCTGGATGTTTTCCGCTTGGTTGACGGAACGAAATACCTGTTGGGTGACGTCAACCGTGACGGTAGGGTGTCCGTCGAGGACGCTACCCTGATCCAAAAGGCAGTCGGAGAGATGGAAGAACTTGACGTTCAGCAGAAAGCGCTGGCGGATGTCAACGGCGACAGCAAGGTTGATGTGGTGGACGCAACTTTGATTCAGGAGTATGTCGCCGATCTGTCCGTACAATTTCCGATAGGCAGTGAGCAGTTATGAAAGTATCCGTTATCATCAATCCGGCTTCCGGAAGAAACAACATCGGCGATTACGTCGAAGATATTTTGAACCTGATCAGGAAAAAAGGCGGCACGCCGGAGATCCACACCACCACCGGCAAGGACGACGCCAGACAGTATCTTGCAAACCACGGCGCCGGTTCCGGCATGATCGTCTGTTGCGGCGGCGACGGCACGCTCAGCGAGGTCATCAACGGCGCGGTCGATCTTCCCGGGCAGCCGCCGATCGCCTATATCCCATCCGGAACGACCAATGATTTCTCCAAAACGATGGGACTGCCCACCGATATTCTCAAAGCCCTGATGGCGTTGTCGCACGGAGTTCCCAGAGCGCTCGACGTCGGTAAATTTGATGACCGCTATTTCATCTATGTCGCCTCCTTTGGGCTCTTTGCCGAGAGTTCCTATGCTACGCCGCGGAAACTCAAACGCCGTCTCGGTCATCTGGCGTATATGATCACCGGAGCCAAAGAATTGTTCAACCTGCGTTCCTATCGCATGACCGTTACCGACGATACCGGAAAGGTGAGAGAGGGAGACTATATCTATGGCTCTGTCAGCAATTCCACTTCTATCGGCGGACTGATGAAGCTAGACGATAGGATAGTCGATCTCAGCGACGGCAGACATGAGGTGGTGCTGATACGCAAGCCCTCTCGTATGCTTGAATTTAACGATGTGATTCGAGCCGTTATCAGCGGCAAATACGACAGTCCGCTGATCGAGGTTTTCAGCGCCGGATCCGTTACCTTTGCCTGTGAAGAAAAGGTGGATTGGTCGCTTGACGGCGAGCACAAAATCACCTCGGAACCTGTCAAAATCACCAATATTCCGCAGGCTGTACGCCTGATTTTTCCAAAGAGATAATTCATTACAAAATTATCATAAATATTGACTTCAAAAAAATATATAATATAATTAATGTGTAATAAAATGAAAAAAAGGAGAGAATTCCAAATGAAAAAGTTAATTGCACTTGTTCTGGCAGCTATGATGGCTGTTGCCGTATTTGCCGGCTGCGGCGGTTCCAAGTCTGCTGACCTCAATGGCACGCTCGACAAAATCAATTCGAGCTACAGCCTCCAGCTCAAAAAGCTCGAGAGCAAGGACGACCTGCAGAAGTATTATTCCATCAAGCCCGAAAGCGTAAAGCAGTTCGCGGCTGAGATCGATTCCAACAACAATGCGCCTGTCGAGATCATCATGATCGAAGCGACCGACGCCAACGCTGCTACCGAGATCGAAACTGCTCTCGCGGCTCGTTACAACTCCATCATCAGCCAGTACGGCTCCTACACCCCCGATAAGCTCGACATGGTGAAGGCATGCTCCGTTACCAAGGACGGCAACTACGTCAGCCTGATCGTCGCGGAGAACGGTCCCGAGATGGTGAAGATTTACAAAGAAGCAATTAAATAAGATGGATTTCGGGCGATTTCATTCGCCCGATTTTTTCCTTTTTAAATGTTTTTATTGCAAAGGAGAATTATGACGCAATCTGAACTCAAACAGCAGTTTTCATTTATGAATCCCATGCAGCAGCAGGCGGTTTTCGCGACAGAAGGTCCCGTGCTGATTTTGGCGGGAGCAGGCTCCGGCAAGACGACCGTCCTTGTCAACCGCATTTCATATATTCTTCAGTCCGGACTGTGCCGGCCGTGGAACATCCTCGCCATCACCTTTACCAATAAGGCGGCAGGCGAATTGAAGGAGCGTATCTGCAATACCGTTCCCGAGGGCGGCGGTGATATATGGGCGGCGACCTTTCATTCCACCTGTGCGCGTATCCTTCGCCGCTACGGAGACAGGATCGGTTATACCAGCCATTTCACCGTCTACGGTACCGACGACCAGAAGCGTCTCGTCAAGGACATCCTCAAGCAACTCGGCTACGACGAAAAGATTTTTGCCGCCAAGGACGTACTGGCGGCGATCTCTCGTGCCAAGGATAAAATGCAGAAGCCGCAGGATCTGTTAAAAAACGCGGAGTTTGACAGCCGCGCGGAAGCGATATCCAAAATCTACGAGGTCTACCAGCACCGTCTGCAGACCTCCGACGCAATGGACTTTGACGACTTGCTCTGCAAGGCGGTGGAGCTGTTCGAGCAGGAGCCGGAGATTCTCAGCTATTATCAGCGCCAGTTCAAATACATCATGGTCGACGAGTATCAGGACACCAATCGCGTGCAGTATCAGTTTGTCGCGATGCTCGCTAAGCTCCACGGCAATATCTGCGTTGTCGGCGACGACGACCAGAGCATCTATAAATTCCGCGGCGCCACCATCGAGAATATTCTTTCTTTTGAAAATACCTTCAAGGGCGCCAAGGTCATTCGTCTGGAACAGAATTACCGCAGCACCCAAACCATTCTGGACGCGGCAAACGGCGTGATCTCCAACAACAATCTGCGCAAGGGCAAAACCCTGTGGACGCAGAATCCCAAGGGCGATAAGATCGAGGTGCGCACTTGTGACAGCGAACGCGAAGAGGCGCTGTTTATTGCCAAAACCATCATGGACGGTGTGTCGGACGGTAAAAAGTATTCCGATTTCGCGGTACTTTACCGCACGAACGCCCAGTCCAACGCCATTGAGCAGGCGCTGTCACGCAGCGGCATCCCTCACAGGATCATCGGCGGTCACCGTTTCTATGACCGTGAAGAGATCCGCGACATGGTGGCGTATTTACAGGTCATCAACAATCCGCATGACGACGTGCGCCTGACGCGTATCATCAACGTACCCAAACGCGCGATCGGTGCGGCGACCGTCAGCAAGGCGGCAGAGATCGCCGCCGGACTCGGCGAGAGCATCTATACTGTTATCAAGGACGCGGATGATTATCCGCAGCTTTCCAGGGCAGCCTCCAAGCTGCGCGAATTTGTCAGGCTGATCGACGGTCTGATGGAAGCGGAAGCGAGCGGCGATTATTCTCTTGCAGAATTATACCAGATGATCCTCGACCACACCAACTATGAAAACTATCTCCGCACGGAAAAAGAAAACGCCGACGTTCGTATTGAGAATATCGAGGAATTATCCTCCAACATCATCAAATTTGAGGAGGACTACGGCGATGAAGCCGATTTATCCTCCTTCCTCGAAGAAATCTCCCTGATGACCGACATCGACAATTACGACGCGGACGCCGATACCTGCGTGATGATGACCTTGCACAGCGCAAAAGGTTTGGAATTTCCGGTGGTGTTCATCACCGGCATGGAGGACGGATTGTTTCCGTCCAGAATCTCCATGGACAGTCCCGATGAGATCGACGAGGAGCGCCGGCTTGCCTACGTCGGCATCACGCGCGCCAAGCAAAAGCTCTATCTGACCAAGACCAGAACGCGTATGCTGTTCGGTTCAACGACCTACAGCCGTGAATCCCGGTTCATCGGGGAAATCCCGGAAAACCTGATCGAGCGCACCGGCGAGAGCCGTATGCAGCAGGGAAGCCGCAGTTCTTATGCCGGTTCCTACGGTTTTGGCGGCGAGAGAGTGGGTATCGGTGCTAAACCCGGTACCGGCGCAAAGCCGACCGGTTTCGGATATAAACCGCCGGCGGCAAAATCCGGCGTCGTCTACCATGTCGGCGATACCGTGTTACATAAGCTATTCGGCAAGGGAATGATTCTCTCCGCCGAAAAGATGGGCAACGACACCTTGCTCGAAATCGCCTTTGATAAGGCAGGTACAAAAAAACTCATGGCAAACTTCTGTAAAATGGAAAAACTATAGAAGGTGATTCTTGTGTTAAAAGCGTTTCAGGCACTATTCTGCGTCGCTATGGCGGCGCTGGCACTGCTGAGCGGCTGCAAAGGGGGAGAGAGTTCTTCCCAGCCGGAACCTACCACTGTACAACCGACCACCGTTGCGCCTACGACCGTCGCGACGACCACCGAACCGGCGACCAAGGACAGCGCCGGAACGGTGAAATATGATTTTGTGGCGATCAAGCAAAAGAGCGGCGCCATCAGCGACGATTTTGACAGCTATGTTGCCAAAAAGGACTACAAGGGCACGGTCTATCTCAAGCTCGGCAATGACTTCGAGTATATCAGCTCACGCGGGGCCGCTGACAGCGTCGGTCACAAGGACAATTCCATCAATACTTGCTACTATATCGGCGCGGTCACCCAGCAGTTCACGGCGGCGGCAGTCCTCCAATTGGTGGACTGCGGCAAGCTGAACCTGGAAGATACGCTGGACAAGTTCTTTCCGGACTATAAGCCCGGCGCGGAGATTACCGTAGAAAATCTTTTGAACATGACCTCCGGTATCAAGAACTATATCGTACACAGCAATATCAGCGACGCGGCAGCCTATCTGGATATCGAGCTGACGGATACTGTCACGAAGGATAATTCTTATGAAGAAAATAAAAAGCTGATTCTCGACTGGATCTTCAGCCATCCGCTGGATACAAAGCCTTCGACAGAATTCGCTTTTTCCGACAGCAATTATTATCTTCTCGGTGAGATCATCGCGCAGTGCAGCGGAATGAGCTACGAGGCTTATGTCAAAGAGAAGCTGTTCAAGCCTTTGTATATGAACAATTCCGGTTTTGACGGCTCCATCAAGACGGCTGTCGGCTATGACGGCGACGCGCAGGGCGAAAAGTTGAACTATCCCGGCGTCGGTTACGCCGCCTGCGGCATGATTTCGAATGTTTCCGATCTGTTGCGCTGGACAGACGGAATATTCTCTGACGGAATTATCAGCGAGCTGGCTGTCCGATATATGCAGAGCGCAGGCGAATCCAATTTTAACTGCGGCATTTATCACCGCGACGGCAGATTATCCGCCTCAGGGCGCAGCGGCGCATTTTCCGCGCAGTTCAGCTATAAGCCGGACAAGAGCGATATCTTCATTTCCCTGTCCAACTACAGCTTCTCGGATTCTTCTTCACTGCACGGTCAGTTCAGAAAATACCTGTCAAATTATACGGTCACCAAATAAGCAAACCTCCATATCATGGTATTGTTACAGAGGATTCCTGTAAATACTTAGATATGGAGGTATTTTTTATGTCGGAAGTAACACTTGAAAACGACGTTCAAACAACTCAGAATAATGAACCGGAAAACGCCTTCGACCCGGTATGCGTAGACGTACCGCGCATTTATGACAGCTGCGGCGCCAAGGATTGTCTCAGAGACTTGACGGTATTCTTTACGGCGGAGGATCAGGCGGTGGTCGATACGGCGGCAAGCGTCCGCGTCACCAAGGCGAGCGTGCTCAGCGCCGCTGTTTCAGCCGACGCGGTCGCTTTTCACCGCGGCTATTATTCGGTGGATGTAATCTTCTATTTTGCCGTCTGTGCTGAGGTTTATACGGCGGCAGGAGCGTTGCCGACGACTGTCACCGGACTGGCGACCGCTTCCAAGCGCGCTGTCCTTTACGGAAGCGACGCAGGCGTAAAGGTCTTTTCCAGCGACGCGCCGGACGCGCCGATCGACGCGACGGATTTCGACTGCTGTCCCGGCTGCAGCGGTACGCTGCCGACCGCTACGGTGCAGGTGTCCAGTCCGATGGTGCTCGCCTCCGGCGTGACGCCTGTGATAGCGCCGAAGATCCTGCCGTTCGTGCCGGAGAATGTCGCCGATTTCTTTGGCGGCGATCTCGCAGCGCCGACGGCTCAGCAGGTGGTTGTCACACTCGGAACCTTTTCCATTATCCAGCTGACAAGAGATGTACAGCTGATGATTCCTTCCTACGATTTCTGTGTTCCGAGAAAGGAATGTGATTCCCAGACCGACGACCCCTGCGAGGCGTTCAGCAAGATCGAGTTCCCGTCGGATTCGTTCTTCCCGCCGAGTACCGCAGAGAACGAAACCGGTTCGTCGCCCTTCGGCTGCGGCTGTTAATATTCCGGAAAAGAAAAATACGGCTCCCGTCCGGGAGCCGTTCCTTATGCCTTGTTCCAGTCTGTCAGCGTTTCATTTTTCACGATATACGCGCGTTGGGCGATGGCTGCCAGCGGATCGTCGCTGTGGCTGTCCGAATAGAATTCGTCGATCACGCCGTCCGAAAATACTTCAAAAAAACGCCTGACCTTTTCCTCTCCGTGGCAGTTGATTCCGTCATAAGCGCCGGTCATTTGATCCACGCGCGAAGCCATAAGATATTGTATACCCAGTCTTTGGCAGATGGGAGCCAGCAGGAACTCAGGAGAAGCCGAGATGATCACGTCATCCTTTTTCTGCTGCTTTTTGTAGAAGTCCTTTATCTTGCCGACGTGCGTATCCCAGAAATCCGGCAAATCTTTATTGATATCCACATATTGTAAAAACTGGTACATCACCTGCTTGAAATCCGTCTTGGTGCCGCGGCGAAAAACGTAGTACTTTACAAAAGCGCCGATCAGCGACGGTGCCAGCAGCAGGATCTTTTTGTGTCGGTGCAGAGAAAAAAGATAAAAATCTGCGGTGGAATCGCCGTCATAAATCGTTTTGTCAAAATCATATACGTTCATATCCTTCACACTCCAACCACATTATACAATCGAAATGCATGATTAAATTTCGTTATTGGAAAAATTATTGGCAAAGTATTGAAAAAACCGCTTTCTTGTGGTATAATGCAAGCGTAAATTAGGGAAATAGACCTATTTTGGCAGGAGAGGACATGTTCGGATACTTACAAATCGACAAAGCGGAGCTAAAGGTAAGGGAATATGAGGCGTATAAGGCAGTTTACTGCGGCTTGTGCAAGCAGCTCGGCAAGGATTATTCCTTTCTGACGCGGTTGGCGCTGAGTTATGACTGTACCTTCTATACCATGATGCTGATGTCGCTGTCTTCCGGCTGTTCCGGTTTCTCCGACGGCAGGTGCCGCTTCAATCCTCTCAAAAAGTGCCGGTTTGCCGATTGCAAAAACGACTGCTACAGCAAAGCGGCAGCGCTGTCGGTCATTTCCGTCTATTACAAACTGATGGACGAGCTGATGGACAGCGGCTTCTGGAAGCGCCTTGCAGTGCGCTTGATCAAACCGTTTTTCTCGCATTGGCGCAAAAAGGCGGCGCGGCGCTATCCGGAGATGGATACGATCGTCGCGGACATGCTCGAAAAGCAGGTCAAGGTGGAAGCGGAACCGTCGCCATCCATTGACGCGACTGCTCATCCGACCGCCGAAATGCTCGGAAAGCTCCTTTGTCTGGAAGCAAAGGACGAGCTGCAAAGACGCGTCTTTTACGAATGCGGCTATCATCTCGGCAGATGGATCTATTATATCGACGCAGCGGACGATTTCGAAAAAGACGTCAAGCACGGTAATTTCAATCCGTTTCGTCTGATCGAAAGTGACAATCTCACGCAGCGCATGGAGCAAACGCTCAACCAATCGCTCGCCAGGTCGTATGACGCTTATGTATTAATTGATAATCTCACCGACTTTAAGGGAATCCTTGATAATATGATGCTGCTGGGCTTTCCGCTGAAACAAAACAGTGTACTGTCCAAACGGCAGGAGGTAACAAATGAACAATCCGTATGAGGTGCTCGGCGTTTCACCGAGTGCCACCGATGAAGAAATCAAAAAAGCTTATCGTGATCTCGCGAAGAAATATCATCCCGACAAATACGCCAACAGCCCGCTGGCTGATGTGGCGGAACAGAAGATGAAGGAAATCAACGAAGCCTATGACGCGATCAAAAACATGCGTCAGGGAGGCGGCAGCGCCGATTCATACTCCAATAACACCTACCAGAGCAACGGCTATAACAAATACAATCCGGTGCGCATCTACATTCAGCGCAATATGGTCAACGAAGCGGAACAGATACTCGACGCCATGCCGCAGAACGAGCGTGACGCGGAGTGGTACTACCTCAAGGGCATGTGTGCGTACAGACGCGGCTGGAACGATCAGGCAAACCAGTTTTTCCAGACGGCGATCAATATGGATCCGAACAATCAGGAGTACCGCACAGCTGTCAATCATATGAACAGCCAGCGCACCTATAATTACGGCGGCTACACCACCAACCAGACCGGCAATTCCGGCATGGGCTGTTCCTGCTGCGATATATGCACCACAATTCTGTGCGCCGACTGTCTGTGCAGCTGCTGCCGTTCGGGCTGTTAAGATGAAAAAGAATCCCGTCAAAAGACCTGCGTTCCGTCTGGCGGTATGCGCGATTGTCGCAGCACTCGGCGTAGTGCTGATGCTGATAACCTCGCTGATCCCGGTCGGAACCTATGCGTTTCCCATGATAGCCGGAGCGCTGCTGGTGCCGATCGTCATTGAATTCGGCGTCAGATGGGCGCTTGGTGTGTACGCGGTCGTTTCCTTGCTCTCGTTTTTTGTGGCAGGCGACAAGGAAGCGGTGCTGTATTTTGTTATGCTTTTCGGCTACTATCCCATGCTCAAAAACCTGATCGAAAGAAAGTTGCCCAATAAGGTCGTCGGCTTTATCATCAAGCTCGCCGTATTCAATGCGGCGGCGATCGGCGCGTTCTTTATCGCGTCCTTTCTTCTGGCGATCCCGCCGGAGGAGTATACGCTCTTCGGTATTTATATGCCGGCAGCGTTTCTGCTCTTCGGCAATCTTCTGTTTGTCCTGTATGATTTCGCGCTGAATTCCTTTATCGTACTCTATGTCCGGCGGCTGCGCGATAAGCTGTTCGGCTCCATTAAGTGACATTTTCACCTGTTTTATTGCATTTTTTCAGGCAATGTGTTATAATGAGAAAAAATTAAAAACTTGTAACTGTTATTGAAGTTTTGAAATAGTTAAAGAAGGTGTCAATATGAAACAGAACACGGGAAAAAGAATACTCAGCATTTTACTGTCGGTTATGATCGTATTTTCTGCTCTTTCGGTTGTTGTTATGGCAGCTGAAACACCGGTTAAGGGCGGCAGCGGCGTGATCACGGACGATTATGTCAATCTCCGCCAGGGCGCCGGCACGAATTACACGGTGCTGACCATGATGATGAAGGATACTAAGGTCATCTTTGAGGAAGCTGCGCCGGTGAATTCATCCTGGTACAAGATCACGGAACAGACGACCAAAAAGACCGGCTATGTCTATGCGGATTACGTCAGAGCGGAAGCCTCGCAAAACGACCAGCCTGCATCCGGTTCCACCGGCTACGTCAATACCGATTTCGTCAATCTGCGCAAGGGCGCCGGCACGAGCAACGCGGTGATCGTTTGCATGCGCGAGAATACCAAGTTCACCCTGCTCAGCGAAACGCCGACCAACAACTGGTATAACGTTAAATTATCCGACGGTACCACCGGTTGGGTGATCAACGACTACATCACCATCAACCAATCCTCCGGCAACACCGATCCGCAGCCAAGCGGAAATGCTTCTACCGGCTATGTCAACACTGATTATGTCAATCTACGCAAGGGAGCAAGCACCGGCAACGCGGTCATTATCTGTATGCGCGAGAATACCAAGTTTACCTTGCTCAGCGAAACGCCGACCAACAACTGGTACAACGTGAAGCTGTCCGACGGCACGACCGGCTGGGTATACAAGGATTATGTCACCATTGATCAGTCGTCTACCGATACGCCTGATCCAACGCCAAGCGATAAGCCTTCTACCGGTTATGTGACGGATGATTTTGTCAATCTGCGCAAGGGAGCAGGCACCGGCAATGCCGTCATCGTCTGCATGCGCCAAAATACCGCCTTTACGCTTGTCAGCGAGAAGCCCACCGGCGACTGGTACAACGTCAAATTAAATGACGGAACCACCGGTTGGGTTATTAAAACCTACATCAAGATTAATCCGGCGCAATCCGGCAATACTAATCCTGATCCTACGCCATCCACAGGCGCGGTCAAGCTCGTTCAGTCGAATGAAACGATCTATACCGGCAATACCTACGCGCTGAACGCTACCGGCGGCTCTGGTTACACTTGGACAAGCTCCAATACTTCCGTCGCCACGGTTGACGCGAACGGTATCGTTACCGCCGTGAGCGCCGGTTCCGCTGTGATCACCGTTAAATCCGGCAGTTCATCGGCGACCTGCAATATCACGGTCAAATCCGGCAGCGCGGTCAACATCTCAGCTACCAGTATCGATACCATGCGCAACCGCAAGTCGGTGCTGCTGAAATCCCTGACCTCCGGCGTCAGCTGGAAATCCTCTAACCCGAATCTGGCGAAGGTTGACGACGGCGTGGTGGAAGCGCTGAATCAGGGATATGTTACCATCAGCGCCTATACCTCTTACGGCGCCGCGACCTGTACGATCCATATCATCGGCAGGGACAACGTGCGTTTTGTTTATGCAACGCCCAATTCTGCGCCCAAGGGCTCCAACGTCACTTTCAAAGCGATCACCGACACCGACCGCACTGACCTGTATTTCGATGTCACCAACGGCAGCACCACCTACAAGGTCAATGCCACCAAGGAGAAGACAGATAACGGCAGGATCATTTGGAAGGGTACCCAAAAGCTCAACGAATCCGGACGCTGGACGTTCAAGGCGTACTCCAAATTCGTTATCAACGACGTTTACCTCGGTACGCCCGGTAACGGCGAGGGCGAGGTCTTTGTCACCAATTCCACCGATACCACCACCACAGTAACAGGCGAGAGACGTGCCAGCGACGGAGTGATCGACCTGATTGCCGAGTTTGAGGGCTTCCTGCCCGAGTTGACCGCCGACTATATCACCGACGATCCGACGATCGGCTACGGCAAGGTTATCACCACCAACGAGCATTTCTACAATAACCTCACCCGCGATGAGGCGTACGCGTATCTGTGCCAGACTGTCAATTCCGGCGGCTACACCACCAGAACCAACAGCTTCCTTGTCTCCAACGGCGTGAAGTTCAACCAGAATCAGTTTGACGCGCTTGTCTGCTTTGCGTATAACTGCGGTTCCTACGCCATCACCAACGACGACGATCTCAGTTCCATCCTGCTGAATACCGGCACCGGCAGTACCGCCAGCATCAATGCCGGCGACACCGGCTTTGTCAATGATGACGAAGTGAATCTCCGTCAGGGAGCCGGAACCGGCTATTCGATCGTCAAGACGATGAGCATCAATACGAAGTTCACCTTCCAGGACGGCAAGCTGTACAACAGCAACTGGTATAAGATCAAGCTGTCAGACGGCACAGAGGGCTATATCTATTTCTCTTTTGCCACCAGCGACAAGAATGCCGGCACACGCGATCTCAATAATGTCAACAAATCTCAGTTCCTCCAGCATTTCCTGCAGTGGCATCATGCCGCCGGCGATTGCTATTGGGGACTGCTGACGCGCCGGATCGATGAGGCGGAGATGTTCTTCTACGGCGATTACCTCAACGACGGCTATCTCAATAAATATAATTTCAGCTACACTTGCCCGCACAACCCCAGCTTCGGCGTATGAGTCTGAAAAAAAGGAAGGTTTCATCAATGAAAACAATCGGTTTTATCGGCGCCGGTAACATGGCGACCGCAATCATCAAGGGCTTGGTTGCCCAAAACGGCAATGCTGACAATATCCGCGTGTTTGACGTCAGCGAGGAAAAATGCGCCCTGATGCGCGAACTCGGAGCGACGGTATGCGATACCGGCGCCAAGACGGCGGAACAGAGCGATATCATTGTTCTGGCTGTCAAGCCGCAGAACTACGCGGAGGTACTTGAGGGATTGCGCCAGTCGATCACGATGGACAAAACCCTTGTGTCGATCGCGGCAGGCATCTCGATCGCTTATGTGCAGAAGGCGGTCGGCATGGATTGTCCGGTTGTCCGCGTTATGCCCAATACGCCCTTGCTTCTCAAAAAAGGCGCTACCGCGCTGTGTCCTTCCGAGAATGTTTCGGCAGAAAACAAGGAGATCGTCTACCGGATGTTTGCCGGAAGCGGCGTATGTGAATATATCACCGAAGATCACATGAATGAGATCATTGCCGTCAACGGCAGCAGTCCGGCGTATATCTATCTGTTCGCCAAGACTGTCGCGGATTATGCCGAGTCTGTCGGCATCGACCGTGACGCAGCGATGAACCTGATCTGCGCGACCTTGGAGGGTTCTGCGGCAATGCTGCGAGACAGCGGCGACACTGCCGATCGGCTGATCGAAAAGGTCAGCTCCAAGGGCGGTACGACGATCGCCGCGTTGGAACAGCTGCGCAGCCGCGGCTTTACCGAAGCGCTGACCGAGGCGATGAAAGCCTGCACGAACCGCGCAGAAGAACTCGGCAAATAATAGACCAGGCATAAAAATCCGACATTCCGCATAAGCTGTAACGGACAAGCAAAGAAAGGAATGTTTGGATGAAAGGCTTTGTATTTACTTTTAGAAAACCAGCCAGAAGCCGCTCGCCTCACAGCCTGCGGCTTCCGGATTTCCGCGGCATCTTCCGCCGTTACGGCGTTGCCATGCTGTGCGTGCTCCTGTTGTTGACGGGATTGATTTTCGGTGCATTCTGTGCCGGAAGCGCCGACAGCGGTTTTCTGCAATCGCTGGATTTTCTCTTTACGACGAATCTGAGCGAACGGCTCAGCAAGGGCGCGCTTGGCGTATTCTGCGCCTGTTTTGCGTCCGATTTCCTGTTTCTGACAGCGGTTTACCTATTCGGAACAGCTCCCTGGGGCATTCCGTTCGGGGCTTTTATTGTATTATTCAAGGGCTTTGGCACCGGATTGACAGCCGCTTCGCTGTTTCTGAACAACGGCGTCGGCGGCATGGGCTTTTACCTGTTGGTGCTTCTTCCCGGAACCTTTTTATTCTGTGTGGCGCTTGTTGTATTCGCGTCGCACACGTTTCATTTTTCAAAAGATCAATTCTTATTGATCATCGGACGAGAGTCCCCGTCGCAGTCCGCGCTGAAGCGGCTGCGCACCTATAGTTCCCGCTTTCTTTCGGCGCTGATCATGACCTTTTGCGCCGCGTTGCTCGATACGGTTCTTTGGACGCTGTTTGCGGGCGCTTTTCATTTTACGTAGGTATCTCACTGGAGGCTATCATGGCGAACGATAACGCTACACCATCCCTGCCGATCGCAGGAGTATTCAGCCGGCTGTTTCACGGATTTCCGAAACTGCTGTTTACCAATGTCCTGTTTGCGGTTCCTGCTGCAGTCTTTCTCGGTATTTTTTATGCCGTCAATACGCTGACCGGCTGGAATCTTCCTTTTATTTTGATGCTCGCGATCATTCCGGCGGCACCGTTTTACGCCGGCGTTGTCAAGGTTGCGCTCGGAATTGCAATGGGAGAAGAAAACATCGATGTTTTTCGTACCTTTAAGGCGGCAGTCAAGGAAAACTTCGGCAGGTTTTTGATCCACGGACTGTTATTTTTCGTCGCTGTCTTTTTTTCCTCATCTTCCATTTCCATTTATTTTCAGTTAGGCAGGAACCACAGCGCCTATTACGCGGCGATGGCGACATGTATCCTGATAGCGATCGTGTTGATGTTCTTCTTCTTTTATGTGCCGCTTATGACGGTCACTTTTGATTTGTCCATCGGCGCCATTTACAGAAACAGCCTGCTCATGAGCTTCGGCGAGTTGAAATCCAACTTGATTGCCACCTTTGGCTTGTTCTTGCTCATGGTGATTTGTTCATCTGTCCTGATGTGCTGCGGCGGCAATGTCGTCGCCTTGATGATCGCCACCGTCGTCCTCGGATTACTTGTTGTACCGTCTGTTGCGGCGTTTATCATCAATTCAGCCGTCTATAAGCGGATGTTCGCGATGGTAACAGACAAGTCCTCTCAGGGCAAGGCGGTCGATAAGAAAATTGAAGAGAAGCGTCTTGAGCTGGAGCAGCGCAAAAAGGCGACCGTTCCGGTAGATGAAGAACTGAAAAAGCTCGAAATAGATGAAAGCGCCGACGGCGACGAGTATATCTATTACAAGGGCAAGATGGTCAAAAGAAGCGTTCTGCTGCGCATGAAGCAGGAGGCAGAGGAAGGAGAAAAACAATAATGGCAGGTAAACACAGTCAGAAGGGCTCCAATAAGCCGCTCATTATTTTGATTATTGTGGCAGTGGTCGTCGTCGCGGCGATCGTCACCGGCGTGTTTTTTCTGATGAACGGAGGCATTCCGGGAATGAACAATAAACAGGAAGCCACGCAGGTGATGACCAACCCGACAGAAGCAACGACTGTCGCGGTAACGACGGCAGCGGCTTCAGAAGGTCAGACAACCGCCTCGCCCGTTACGGAAGCGGCAACGACAGCACCTGCGGAAACCGGCGTTTCCCGCGTAGAGCCGCAGATCGACGTACAGGTTCCCACTGATGAAGGCGTTCCGGTCAGCTATTTCAACGCCACCTATATTCCGAGCCTGACCGCCAAGGACGTCCACACCGGCGAGGAGGTTTCGCTCAGAGAGGCGTTCGGCAGCAATTATGCCAACAGCACGCTGACCTTTAACAGCGATGGTACCTTCCGCGATACCCTTACAGCAGGAGAAGCGGATTCCGGCGCCTATGTGGTACAGGGAGATAAGATCCACGCCACCTATACGAACGATAAAAATATGAAAATCGAGGTTACCGAATGGGACGACGGTACGCCGGTGTCCTTCCAGGTCATCTACGGCGACTGTATCGTTTATTTCGGAAAGAATTGAGGTGCCTGTCATGCGCAAAGCAGTATGCGGAGTAATGATCCTCTTCATAGCGGTGATCTGCGGCGGCTGCTCCGGCAGTATTGAGCTTGGTGAATCCACATGGATCCCTATGTCTGCCAAAAATGCTTCCAGCGATGAAGCATCGCTCAAGGAAGTTTACAATACCCGCTACGACAACTATCAGGGTACGCTGACTTTCCATTCCGACGGCACATTCAGCTTTTGGATGTCTCCGGGCAACGAAATGGACGGCACCCATTCCGGAACCTACAAGCCGGAGGGCGACAAGATCAACGTCCTTTTTGACGACGAAACGCAGTCGCAGTTCGAGGTCAAAAAATCCGGCGACAGTGAATTTATTATCGTGACCTACAACGATTACGACATAACCTTTACGAGACAATAAAACCACCGGCTCCGTCTGACCGACGCGAGCCGGTTTTTTATCGTTAAGTGATTACAGGCTTGTAAATTTTCTAGACATTCAGATGTTTGTGTGTTAAAATTAAATGAAATAGTATGCAAACAAATATTTGAAATTCTGGAGGTTATTATGGAAGCATATAAAAGAGAATTCATTGAATTTATGGTCGATTGTCAGGTGCTCAAATTCGGTGATTTTGTCACCAAAAGCGGCAGAAAGACGCCGTTTTTCGTCAACACCGGCTTTTACAGAACCGGTGCGCAGCTCAGAAAACTGGGCGCTTATTACGCCGAGGCGATCCACAACACCTTCGGGTTGGATTTTGACGTTCTGTTCGGACCTGCTTACAAGGGCATTCCGCTTTCCGTAGCTGCGACCATCGCTATCAGCGAGAAATACGATACCGACATCCGCTACTGCTCAAACCGCAAGGAAGTCAAGGATCACGGCGACAAGGGCATTCTGCTCGGTAGTCCCATCAATGACGGCGATAAGGTTGTTATTATCGAGGATGTCACTACAGCCGGTACCTCCATCGAAGAGACCTTGCCGATCATCAAGGCGCAGGGAGATGTAAATCCCGTCGGTCTGGTCGTTTCCGTTGACCGTATGGAAAGAGGACAGGGAGCGAAAAGCGCGCTGAGTGAGATCGAAGAAAAATACGGCTTAAAGACCACCGCGATCGTCACCATGGCGGAGGTTGTCGAGCATCTGTACAACAGAGAATACAAAGGAAAAATCATCATTGATGACAAGCTCAAGGCAGCGATTGACGCCTATTATGAGCAGTACGGCGTCAAAGAGGGATAAACCCCGGGGGAAATTATTATGGCTGCATCAAAGGATTCTGTTCATGCCGGACACAGAGAACGCATGCGCAAACGCTTTATCGAGAACGGTTTTGATGGTTTTGAGGAACATCAGGCGCTGGAGATGTTTCTTTTCTACGCGATTCCGCGTAAGGATACGAATGAATTGGCGCACAAACTGCTCGAACGGTATTTTACGATAGCGGGCGTTTGCAACGCACCGGTAGATGAATTGCAGCGCGATTTTCATATGTCTGAAACGGCGGCAACCTATCTGAAAATGATTCCCGAAATGTCACGGCTGTATTATGAATCGCTTCATTCCACCAGCAGTGAGGTCGATTTGGATAACCTCGGCGAATGGATGAAACAGAAGTTCATCGGACGTACCGCTGAAGCCGTCGTATTGCTGTTGGTTGACGCCAAGGGCTGCATGATATATTTTGACGTTGTGGCAAAGGGCTCCATCGCCGTCGCGGAAATGCCTATTCGCAAGATCGTTGAGCTTGCCATCCGTCACAACAGCAAAACGGCGTTTGTGGCGCATAATCACCCCAGCGGTAATATACTTCCGTCTCAGTCTGATCTGCAGGTTACCAGACGGCTGTATGATACGCTTAATGGCATTGGCGTCAATTTGGTCGATCATTTTATCATCGGTGGCAGCCGTTATTTGTCTCTCCGTGAGAGCGGATTAATGGAATATTATTAAAATGGATTTCAAATTACATTCAAAATATCAGCCGACCGGAGACCAACCGCAGACGATCGAAAAACTGGTCGAGAGCATCCGGGACGGCAACAAGGAACAAACGCTGCTGGGCGTCACCGGTTCCGGCAAAACCTTTACGATGGCAAATGTCATTGAGCGACTGCAGCGACCAACCTTGGTGTTGGCGCATAACAAAACGCTAGCAGCGCAGCTTTGCAGTGAGTTCAAGGAATTCTTTCCGGAGAACGCCGTAGAATATTTTGTCTCCTATTACGACTACTATCAGCCGGAAGCCTACGTTGCCCAGACTGACACCTATATCGAGAAGGACAGCTCGATCAATGATGAGATCGACAAGCTGCGACACAGCGCGACCTTAGCGCTTTCGGAGCGCCGTGACGTCATTATCGTCGCTTCTGTTTCCTGTATCTACAGCTTGGGTGACCCGATTGATTACCGCAATATGGTGATCTCCCTGCGGCCGGGTATGGAGAAATCCCGCGACGATCTGGTGAGAAAGCTTGTAGAGCTGCAATATGAGCGCAATGATATCAATTTTGTCAGAAATAAATTCCGCGTCAGGGGAGATGTGGTCGAGATTTTTCCGGCTGCCTCCAATGACGCGATCATCCGCGTGGAGTTTTTCGGAGACGAGATCGACCGTATCTCCGAGATTAATCCGCTCACAGGAGAACTGAAGGCGATCCTGCGCCATGCGGCGATTTATCCGGCGTCACATTATATTGTCTCGCGAGAAAAAATGCATACTGCTTTGTCGGAAATTGAACGGGAGCTCGATGAACGTCTCACGTACTTCCGCGAAAACGGCAAATTACTGGAGGCGCAGCGCATTGAGCAGCGCACACGGTACGATATGGAAATGCTGCAGGAGATCGGCTTCTGCACCGGCATTGAGAATTATTCACGTATTCTGTCCGGCAGGGCGCCCGGTTCTGCGCCGTTTACCCTGCTCGACTATTTTCCGGACGACTTTTTGTTGTTTGTCGACGAATCCCATGTGACCTTACCGCAGGTCAGGGGCATGTACGCCGGCGATCATGCGCGAAAAAAGAGCCTTGTCGACTACGGTTTTCGTCTGCCGTCGGCATTTGATAACCGTCCGCTGAATTTTGACGAATTCTACGAACGCATCCACCAGGCGGTCTTTGTCAGCGCAACGCCCGGCGATCTGGAACTGGAAAAGAGCAAGGTTGTCGCCGAGCAGATCATCCGTCCGACTGGTCTCCTTGACCCGGAGATCTCCGTCCGTCCGACTGAAGGACAGCTTGACGATTTAGTTTCCGAGATCAACGTCCGCGCAGCCAAAAAGCAGCGCACGCTTGTCACTACGTTGACAAAGAAGATGGCGGAGGATCTGACGAATTATCTGGAGACCATGGGCATCCGCGTTCGCTATATGCACCATGATATCGATACGGTAGAGCGTATGGAGATCGTCCGCGACCTGCGTCTGGGAGAATTTGACGTGTTGGTCGGTATTAATCTGCTGCGCGAAGGTCTGGACATTCCGGAGGTCTCTCTGGTGGCGATTCTGGACGCTGACAAGGAAGGCTTTCTGCGCAGCACACGTTCACTGATCCAGATTGTCGGACGTGCGGCGCGTAACAGCGAAGGCTTGGTGATCATGTACGCCGATTCCGTTACGGAATCCATGCGCGTTGCGATCGAAGAGACCAACCGCCGCCGTGAGATCCAGCACCGGTATAACGTCGAGCACGGTATCGTACCGCAGACGATCGTCAAGAAGGTCAGCGACATCATTGAGATCTCAACGCACAGCGAGAAGGAATTTAAGAACACGCGCAAGCTGACCAAGGCGCAGCGCCAGCAGATGATAGAAGCGCTGACTAAGGAGATGAAAGCGGCAGCCAAGCTGCTCGAATTCGAGCACGCCGCTTATCTCAGAGATAAGATCAAGAAGCTCAAGGGCGAGAAATAAACAAAAGGAAGTATAGAATGGCAACGAAGAAAAAGACAGAATATGATGATTCCAGTATTGTTATTCTGAAAGATGAAGACAGGGTGCGCAAACGTCCTGCCGTTATTTTCGGTTCTGATGATATCGAAGGCTGTCAGCACTCGGTTTTTGAGATCCTTTCCAACTCCATTGACGAGGCGAGAGAGGGCTACGGCAAAAAAATCATCGTCACCCGCTATGCGGACGGTTCTATCGAGGTGGAGGATTTCGGAAGAGGTATTCCGGTCGAATTCAACAAGGTGGAAAATCGTTATAACTGGGAGCTTGTATTCTGTGAGATGTATGCCGGCGGCAAGTACAATAACAACGAGGGGGAGAGTTATGAGTTTTCCCTCGGCATGAACGGTCTCGGTCTGTGTTCCACACAGTACAGCTCAGAGTATATGGACGTCGATATACGCCGCGACGGTATGCGCTATACGCTTCATTTTGAAAAGGGTAAGAATATCGGCGGGCTCAAAAAGGAGCCGTACAATAAAAAAGACACCGGTACCCGTATCCGCTGGAAGCCGGATCTGGAAGTGTTCACGGACATCGACATTCAGCCGACGTACTTTTTGGACGTGATGAAGCGCCAGGCGATCGTCAACGCCGGCGTAGAATTCATTTTCCGCAACCAGAACGGCAAGAGTTTCGATACCACCAATTTCATGTATGCCAACGGAATTGTCGACCACGTCGCCGCTTTGATCGGCGGAGAGGGCTTGACCTCTGTCCAGAACTGGAAAACCGAGGTCATGACGCGCGACCGTGAAGACAAGCCGGAATATAAATGCAAGATGAATATCGCCGTCGCCTTTTCCAACAAAACCAGTACCACGGAGTATTACCACAACTCCAGCTGGCTCGAACACGGCGGCGCGCCTGACAAGGCGGTTCAGAACGCCTTTACCTATCAGATAGACAGCTATCTGAAAGCGAATAACAAGTATAATAAAACCGAAAGCAAAATCAAATATGTGGATATTCAGGACTGCCTTGTCTGCGTGATCTCATCCTTTTCCAGTGTGGCATCCTACGCGAACCAGACCAAGAAAGCTGTCACCAACAAGGGTATTCAGGACGCGATGACCACCTTCCTGCGCCAGAGTATCGAGGTATATTTCATCGAGAATCCGCTGGAAGCGGAGAAAATCGCCAACCAGGTGCTTGTCAACAAGCGCAGTCGCGAAAACGCGGAAAAAACCCGTCTGAATATCAAAAAGAAGCTCTCCGGCAATCTCGATATGACGAACCGCGTTGAAAAATTCGTCGATTGCCGCAGTAAGGATATTTCTGTAAGAGAATTATTTATCGTGGAGGGTGACTCCGCAAAGGGCGCCTGCGTGCAGGCGAGAAATCCCGATTTTCAGGCGATCATGCCCATCCGCGGCAAGATCCTGAATTGCCTGAAGGTCGATTACGACCGCATTTTCAAGAGCGACATCATCACCGATCTGCTCAAGGTGCTCGGCTGCGGCGTCGAGGTCAAGTCCAAGGCGAACAAAAACCTCGCTACCTTTGATATGGACGCGCTGCGCTGGAACAAGATCATCATCTGTACCGATGCGGACGTCGACGGCTTCCATATCCGCACGATGCTGCTGACGATGATCTACCGTCTGGTGCCTACCCTGATCCGCGAGGGCAAGGTATTCATCGCGGAATCTCCGCTGTACGAGATCACCACCAAAAACAACGTCTATTTCGCCTATGACGAGATAGAGAAGGATAAATTCATCGCGGAGATCGGCAAGGAAAAGTTCACCATTCAGCGCAGTAAAGGTCTCGGTGAGAACGAGCCCGACATGATGAACCTCACGACCATGAATCCGCAGACGCGCCGGCTGATTAAGGTCATGCCGGACGACGCGGCGCAGACCGCAGAGATCTTCGACATCCTGATCGGAAATAATCTGCAGGCGCGCAAGGACTATATCGTTGAGCACGGCAGCGAGTATATCGACAATCTGGACGTCAGTTGAGGAGGTGACGATCATTGCCCAGAAAGAAAACATCTAAGGCTCCTAAGACGGAGAAGATCAAGGGCGTCATCAACGGCGCCGGCGAGGTGGTCGAGCAGCCGATTGTCTCCACCATCCGTGAAAATTTCATGCCCTACGCGATGAGCGTCATTCTCTCCCGCGCGATCCCTGAGATCGACGGTTTCAAGCCGTCTCACCGCAAGCTGCTCTATACCATGTACAAGATGGGCTTGCTCACCGGCGCGAGAACCAAGTCGGCGAATATCGTCGGCGCGACCATGAAACTCAATCCGCACGGCGATTCCGCCATTTACGATACAATGGTTCGCCTGTCGCGCGGCTATGAGGCGCTGCTGCATCCTTATGTCGATTCCAAAGGTAACTTCGGTAAGTTCTACAGCCGCGACATGGCTTGGGCTGCTTCCCGATACACCGAGGCAAAGCTTGCGCCGATCTGCAGCGAGCTGTTCCGCGATATCGACAAGGACACCGTCGATTTTGTCGACAACTACGATAATACGATGAAGGAGCCGACCTTGCTGCCGGCTGTTTTTCCGTCGGTGCTGGTGAACGCCAACACCGGTATCGCTGTCGGTATGGCTTCCAATATTTGTTCCTTCAATCTCCGTGAGATCTGCGAAACCACCGCAGCACTGATCCGCGACCCGGATCACGATATCTTCTCGACGCTTCCTGCGCCCGATTTCAGCGGCGGCTGCCAGATCATCTACGACGAAAAAGCCTTTCAGCAGGTCTACGAGACCGGCAAGGGCAGCATCCGCCTACGCGCAAAATATGTCTATGACAAGAGCGACAACTGCGTTGACGTGCTTGCGATCCCGTCATCGACCACCTGTGAGGTCATTATCGAAAAGATCATCGATCTTGTCAAACAGGGCAAGGTCAGGGAGATCTCCGACGTCCGTGACGAAACCGGTATTGACGGTCTGAAAATCACGATCGACCTCAAACGCGGCACCGATCCGGACAAGCTGATGGCGAAGCTGTTCAAACTCACGACGCTGGAGGACAGCTACGCCTGCAACTTCAACGTCTTGATTGCCGGCGTTCCGCGCGTGTTAGGCGTCAGGGAACTGCTCGAAGAATGGATCGCCTTCCGTATCGAATGCGTCAAGCGCCGCACGTTCTACGACCGTACGAAAAAGGCGGAAAAGCTGCATTTGCTCAAAGGTCTGGAAAAGATCCTGCTTGACATCGACAAAGCCATCAAGATCATCCGCGAGACCGACGAGGAAGCGGAGGTTGTCCCCAACCTGATGATCGGCTTCGGTATCGATCAGGTACAGGCGGAGTATGTGGCGGAGATCAAGCTGCGCCATCTCAACCGCGAGTATATTCTCAAGCGCACGCAGGATATCGAGGACTTAGAGCGCGAGATCGCCGAGCTGGACGATATATTAAAGAGCAAATCGCGCGTCAAGACGATCATCGTCAAGGAACTCAAGTCAGTAGCCGATAAGTATGGTCAGCCGCGCAAGAGCATGATCATTTATGAAGACACTGCCGCCTATGTGGAAGAGGTTGACGAGGTACCCGATTATCCCTGTACCTTCTTCTTTACAAAGGAAGGCTACTTCAAGAAGGTTAAAACGCAATCTTTGCGCATGATGGGTGCCCATAAGCTCAAAGAAGGCGACGAGGTCACTCAGGAGATCGCCGCCAACAATAATTGCGACTTGCTGTTCTTCACCGATAAGGCGCAGGTCTACAAGGCGAAGGCGAATGACTTTACCGATACCAAAACTTCTGTCCTCGGCGAATATGTCGCTGCAAAGCTGGGCATGGACGAGGATGAGAACGCCGTTTATCTGGTTGTCACCAAGGATTACAAGGGCATTTTGCTCTTTGCATTTGAAAACGGCAAGGCTGCCAAAGTTCCGCTGGAGGCATACGCTACCAAGACCAACCGCAAAAAGCTGACCGGCGCATACTCCGATAAAAATCCGCTTGCCGCCATGCTCTGGATCGACGAGGACAGGGAGGTTCTCTTTACCGCGTCCTCCGGCAGAATGCTGTTGGTGCATACCGGTGCGCTGGCGCTCAAAACCACCCGTTCCACACAGGGCGTATCGGTTATGAAGCTCAAAAAAGGACACCGGCTTTTCTCACTGTCCGAATATAGGGAAGGCTCCTTCAAAAAGCCGCAGCGTTACCGCACAAAATCCCTGCCGGCACTGGGCGCTCTGCCGACCAGCGAAGATTCCAATGATGAACAGCTCAGTTTGTTATAAAAAATTTCTAAAAACACTTGCAAATATTTGAAAACTGTGTTAGTATAAATAAGTTGAATTATGCATATCAGCGGTTTTCCGCAAATGAAAGGACGATTGTAATGAACGCTTTGGGTATTGTACTCGGTATTTTGCTCGCAATTGTATCAATCGCGATTATCGTGGTCATCATCCTTCAGGAAGGCAACCAGCAGGGACTCGGCGTTGTCACCGGTGCGGCTGACTCTTATTTCTCCAAGAATAAGGCTCGCTCCATCGACGCATTCCTCTCCCGTTGGACGAAGGTATTTGCAGCGGTATTCGTTATCTTTGTTATTGCGCTCAACATACTCAGCTATTATAACCTGATCGGTTAATAGCATTTTCCTTAGAAACAAAGCATATAATAGACCGTCGGAGTTTCCGGCGGTCTATTTTTTTATGCGGAGATGTTTGATATGCCTTGGTGGGAATTGTTGCTGATCTTGTTGGGAACGATGTTGATGTTCGCGGTCATCCATTTTATCGCAAAAAACAAGCGCCCGTTTCGTCGGGCGCTGTTAAGCATGGCAGTTGGACTGGGAATGCTCTTTGCGGTCAATTTGACCTCCGGATTCACCGGCGTGTCAATTCCTGTCAGTCTGTTGTCGGTATTATTATCCGCAATCGGCGGCATTCCGGGTGTTACGTTGATTTTGGCGCTGAATCTGTTCTTTTAACGCAGAAAGAGTTCCTCTAACGCTTCGCCGACGCTCTCTTTATTCTTCGTCATGAGCGCGAGCATTGTTTTGAATACAGTGGCCGGATAGCTGAGGAAGTTTTTCTTCATCAGTTCCGCCTGTTCAATATCCGGCGCGTAAAGGGAGAATTGAAGCAAATCGACGTCGCCGCCGGAAACATGGCAGTTCACCCGATAACCGTTCTCGGTTTTCTCGATTTCCACCGTGTTTTCTCGCGCGGTTTTGCGTTCCGCGAGCAGTTCAACGGCGCATTTCAGCGCTTTTTCTTTGACGGAATGGGCGAGCGTGCTCTCGAGCTGAGACGCGATCATTTCACCCTGTTCCGTGAGCAGGTACGTCTGTTCGTTGTCCACGATACCGGCTTTTTTGAGATTTTCGCCGCGAAGCAGTTCATCAAAAGCCGCTTTGACCTCAAAAAAATTGGCAAGCTCATATTCAATGATGGCTTCTGTTACCAGGCTTTCGCTGAGCGCGTCCTTGACGCTGGCGAACAGATAGCAGATCAAGACTTTGATTTCACGTTTACTGCGCAATCCGCCGAGGGCAATTCCCTCATCAAAGGTATCGTTTATCATTTTATCACCCGCAATCATGATTTTCCTCTTTATTATAACATATAATAATCTATATGGCAAATAAAATAGAAAGTCACGGTAAAAAATATTTGACGTAGCCGCTACATTGTGATAGAATCATAGTTAAGAAAGGAGTGTTTTCCAATGGAGAAATATATGCCTTTTATTTGGATTGGATTTGCCATCGTGATGGCTGTATGTGAAGCCGCTACGACACAGTTAGTATCTATCTGGTTTGTGTTTGGAGCGGTTGCCGCGGCTGTTTCCACCATTTTCACACCGTCAATATTTATACAGTTGTTAGTTTTTCTCGTTGTTTCCGCTGTTTCACTGGTGGTGACGCGTCCGATTGTCAAGCATTTCCGCAAGGCAAGCAGTAAGGTGAGTACCAATGCCGATCGTTTGATCGGACAGAAAGGTATTGTCACCGCGGAAATCGTCGATCCGTTTTCTGTCGGACAAGTCAAGGTAATGGGTGAGACATGGAGCGCACAATCTGAAATCACGCCGGTCAAGGTCGGCACTAAGGTTGAGGTGCTCGATATCGAAGGCGTTCGTCTGATCGTAGAAGAAACACAAAAACAGGAGGATTGATTATGCAATTTGTCGGAATATTTGTTGCTATCGGTATTTTACTCGTTATTATCATCTTGATAGCCCGCAACATCAAGATCGTACCGCAGGCGCATGCCTATGTCATTGAACGTTTGGGCGCGTACCACGCGACTTGGGAAACCGGTCTGCATCTCAAGGTACCGTTTATTGACAGAATCTCAAAAAAGGTCTCCTTAAAGGAACAGGTTGTCGATTTTCCGCCGCAGCCGGTTATCACCCGCGATAACGTAACCATGCAGATCGACACGGTCGTATACTTTGAGATCACCGACCCGAAGCTCTATACCTATGGCGTAGAGCGTCCGCTCAGCGCGATTGAAAACCTGACGGCAACCACGCTGAGAAATATCATCGGCGACCTCGAGCTTGATAATACGCTCACCAGCCGTGACACCATCAACGATAAGATCCGCATCATCCTCGATGAAGCGACTGACGCATGGGGCATCCGCGTCATTCGTGTCGAGTTGAAGAACATTCTTCCGCCGCGCGAGATCCAGGACGCCATGGAAAAGCAGATGAAGGCAGAGCGTGAACGCCGTGCGCGTATTCTGGACGCGGAAGGCGAAAAGCGCAGTCAGATACTTGTTGCTGAGGGTTTGAAGGAATCCGCCATTCTGAAAGCGGACGCTGTCAAGGAGCAGAAGATCCGTGAAGCCGAAGGTGAAGCGGAAGCGATCCTCACCGTACAGAAGGCGAACGCCGACGCGCTGCGCATGCTCAACGAGGCGGCTCCGTCAGACCGAATCATTCAGCTTAAAAGCCTTGAAGCATTTGCCAAAGCGGCTGACGGCAAGGCGACAAAGATCATTATTCCTTCCGACATTCAGGGACTTGCCGGCAGTGTGACTGCCATCAAGGAGATCTGGAAGGACGGCGAATAAACAGGCTTCAGCGGTCAGAGGATCTGACCGCTGTTTTTTAGGGAGAGGGAACACCGATGAATATTGTAAATTTGCTGTGGTATTTCATGATCATGTCGTTTCTCGGCTGGTTATACAGCGGCATTTATCACTTTATCACCGAGCACCGCTTTTACAGTAACGGCTTTCTGACGATGCCTGTCTGTCCGAGCTATGGGTTAGGCGGCATACTATGCTATCTGGTATTTCATTTTCTGACGAAAAACCTGTTTGTTATCTTTGTCGGTTCGAGCATTCTGTTGTCCTTGTACTGCGTCCTGCTCGGCTTCATTACCGAAAAATTACTGGGGTGCAAACCGTGGGATTTTTCTTCTCAGCGCTTCTCGATCGGCAGTTTTATCACGCTTCCGCATTCATTGCTTCTGGGACTCGGCGGCGTTTTTGCGGTTAGAATGCTGATTCCCCTGCTGGATCTGATCTTGGGACTGATCCCGCCGCTTGTCAGCATGATCGTCGTCTTATCTCTTTGCTTGGTGATGCTGATCGACTACGTGTTTTCGTTCATCTCCGTCATTCGCCTGAGAAGGCGCGTCCGCAAGCTGAACAATCTGGCGGATCTGCTCGGAGAAGACGTCGACAGTCAAAAGCTGGAGGAGTTGACAAAAAACTATAACCGCCTTTTTACAGACACGCTGTTGCGCAAGCGCATTACGCTGGCGTTTCCCGAACTGAAAAGTACGGCGTACGTGAAACAGCTCACCGCGAAGCTGGAAGCGGTCAAGGCGGAGAACATGAAGCAGTATACGACCGTATACGAGAACAAGGAGGACAAGCCGTTTGCTTCCGGCTTGTGCTTATCCAAACTCTTTGCACTGTTTATGATAGGCTCTTTTATCGGAACCTGCATCGAAACGGTTTACGCCCTGATTGTGGAAGGACATTTTGAGTTCCGCGTCGGTGTAGTCTACGGTCCCTTTATTCCGGTTTACGGCGGCGGTGCGTGCCTGCTGACAGTTGTGCTCTACAAGCTATACAAGCTCAGCGATACGCTGATCTTCATTATCAGCGGTGTGCTTGGCTGCTTTTTTGAATACATCTGTTCATGGGGGCAAGAGACCTTCCTCGGTACCGTTTCATGGGACTACAGCGATATGCCGCTGAATATCAACGGCAGAACCAGTCTGCTCTACGGCTTGTTCTGGGGTTTTCTGGGATTAGTCTGGGTGAGGTATCTCTATCCGTTTGTCTCCCGTCAGATCGAAAAAATACCGAAGAAGTACGGCTCGGTCGTATTGACGGTACTGTTTTTCTTCATGGTATATAACGCGTTTATCACGACCGGCGCTATTTATCGCTGGAACCAACGCGTCCAGTGCAAGCCGCCTCAGACCGCTCTTGGCTATTATTTCGACGAGCACTTCAATGATAAGCGCATGGAGCGTCTTTTTCCGCATATGCGCGATTCGGACAGTCTGGAGGAACTCAAGGACGATCAAGGTAAGGCAACGGTTGATGAAGCCATCGTGCCTGCAAGAAAATCATAAACATTCAGGGTTCGTCACGACGGCGAGCCCTATTTTCGTTATAATTCTTTTATCCTATTGCATTTTTGTCTGAAATAATTTATAATTAATTGATTAAAATTTTTTTCAAGCGAATAAGGAGCGAATTATGAAAAAGGTAGCTATCATCATGGGTTCAGACAGCGATTTTCCCGTTGTTTCCAAGGCGGTCAAAAAACTCAGGGAGTTTGACGTTCCCTGTGAGGTGCATGTTATGAGTGCTCACAGAACGCCTGACGCGGCAATCGAGTTTTCTGCCAACGCACGCAAAAACGGCTTTGGCGTGATCATCGCGGCTGCCGGAATGGCGGCGCATCTCGCCGGTGTTCTCGCTGCGAAAACGACCCTTCCGGTCATCGGTATTCCCTGCAAATCCGCGCAGCTTGACGGCATGGACGCGCTTTTGGCAACGGTCATGATGCCTACCGGTATCCCGGTGGCGACCGTCGCGGTTGACGGCGCTGCGAATGCAGCGATCCTCGCTGTCGAAATGCTCGCTCTGTCGGATGAAGCGCTCGCGCAGAAGCTCGAGGATATGAAGGCGGAGATGGCGCAGGGCGTCGCCGAAAAGGATAAAGCAATGCAGGCAAAGGTGGCTGAGCTTTAATGAAACAGGTGAACATTCCCTTTTCCGAAAAAGCCATGGATGAATGCGGCGTATTCGGTTTTTACAATAACGACGGTCTCGACAGTATTGCCATCACGCATGACGCGCTGTTTGGATTGCAGCACAGAGGACAAATCAGCGCCGGTATTACCGTGAATGAAAACGAGGTGTTTTCCACGGTCAAGGAACTGGGTGTGGTTTCGGAGGTTTTCACTCCGAAGGTGCTTGCCAAACTCAAAAGCGGCAAGATCACCGTCGGACACGTCCGCTATACCTCCAGTCAGAGTCTCGACCGCGCTGCAAATCAGCCGTTGGTGCTCCGTTACCGCGAAGGCTCTATTGCAATCTCTGCAAACGGCGCGATCACCAATTTCCCGGAGATTCGAAAAGAACTGGAGCGCGGCGGCGCGATCTTCCAGTCCAACTCCAACGCGGAGTTGATGGGCTACGTCATCGCGACGGAACGCTGTGCGACGGATAACTTGGAGGATGCGGTTCTGCGCGCCATGGGTAAGCTCAAGGGAGCTTATTCTGCGGTTATCTGCGCGCCGACGCGACTGATCGGTTTTCGCGACTGCTACGGCTTCCGTCCGCTCTGTATCGGCAAGCTGAAAAACAGCTACATTATAGCTTCCGAGAGTTGTGCCATCGACAGCGTCGGCGGTGAATTTGTCCGCGACGTGGAGCCAGGCGAGATGGTCGTCATCACTGAGGACGGCTTCTTTAGCTATCACCAGCAGAAGAAGAGCGAAAAGACCTCCTTCTGTATTTTTGAATATGTATATGTAGCGCGTCCCGACAGCGTGATCGACGGCGTGAGCGTTCATACGGCACGCATCCGTCTGGGTGAGTTGCTCTATAAAGAATATCCCATCGAAGCCGACATGGTCTGCGGCGTACCGGATTCCGGTATCATCGCCGCCGAGGGTTATGCCAAAGCGTCCGGCATCCCGTTCGGCATGGGCTTCATGAAGAATAAATATATCGGCAGAAAAGTCGGCACCGGCATGGAGAAGAAAAAGCGCCTCATGCAGACCAAGCTGACGGCACTGCGTTCCAATATCGAAGGCAAGCGCGTGATCGTCATTGACGACTCGATCATTCGCGGCGAAACCACCAAGCATATTGTCGGATTGCTGCGTGACGCCGGCGCGAAAGAGGTGCATATCCTGATCAGTTCACCGCCGTTTGTGTCGCCCTGCTACTTCGGCATTGATATCCACGACAAGGAGAGCCTGATCGCCACGCACATGAGCGTTGACGAGATACGTCAGGAGATCGGCGCGGATTCTCTGGGTTATCTCAGCGTGGAAAGCCTGCGCGAAAGCGTAAAAGACGCGCACATCGACCTCTGCGACGGTTGCTTTACCGAGCGTTATTCCGCGGAGGTTCCCACTCACTTCTTTGTCGATAAATACGCAAATAAAATCAACAGAAAGTAACGGAGGATGATTATGGATAGCTTTTCTGAGAGTTATAAAGCGGCAGGCGTAGACATCACAGCCGGCTACAAGGCGGTTGAACTGATGAAAAAGCACGTTGCCCGTACTAAAACCGACGGCGTAATTTCCGGAATCGGCGGCTTTGGTGGTCTTTTCAAGCCGGATTTTGCCGGTATGGAGGAGCCGGTGCTCATCAGCGGCACCGACGGCGTCGGCACAAAAATCAAGCTGGCGTTCCTGCTGGACAAGCATGACACGATTGGTATCGACTCCGTTGCCATGTGTGTTAACGACGTGATCTGCTGCGGTGCCAAGCCGTTGTTCTTCCTCGACTATATCGCGATCGGCAAGAATATTCCCGAGAAAGTCGCTTCCATTGTGGAAGGTATCGCCGAAGGCTGCGTGCAGTCAGAATGCGCGCTCGTCGGCGGAGAAACCGCGGAGCATCCCGGACTCATGCCCGAGGACGAATACGATGTGGCAGGCTTCTGCGTCGGTATTGCCGACAAGCCCAAGATGATCGACGGCTCAAAGCTTACATCCGGTGATGTGCTCATCGGTCTGCGTTCCTCCGGCGTTCATTCCAACGGCTTCTCACTGGTGAGAAAGATTTTTGACATCAACGAAGAAACCATCCACAACACCTATCCGGAACTCGACAAGCCTCTTGGCGAAGCGCTGCTCACGCCCACCAAGATCTACGTCAAGCCGATCCTCGCACTGATGAAAGAGGTTGAGGTCAAGGCGGTATCGCATATCACAGGCGGCGGCTTCTATGAGAACATTCCCAGAATGTTAAAGGACGGCATGACCGCGAAGATCATCAAGGAGAACATCCCCGTTCTGCCGATTTTCACATTGATGCAGCGCGTCGGCAATATTTCTGAGCACGACATGTTCAACACCTTCAACATGGGCGTCGGCATGGTTGTCGCAGTGGCAAAAGAAGAAGCTGACAAGGCGCTTAAAGTGCTCTGGGCAAACGGCGAGGACGCGGTCGTTCTCGGCGAAGTGATCGAAGGCAGCGAAGGAGTTGTGTTTGCCTGATGAAAAATATCGTCGTTTTAGTTTCCGGAGGCGGAACAAATCTGCAAGCGCTGATCGACGCACAGAAAAGCGGCAAGATCACCTGCGGCAAGATCACCTGCGTTATCTCGTCCAATCCCAAAGCCTACGCTTTGACAAGAGCAGCAGAGAACGGTATTCCCACCGAGATCATCCGTCGCAAGGATTATGCTGCATTTGAAGAATACGACGCGGCGTTGACCGCCTTATTGCAGGAAAAGCAGGCGGATCTGGTCGTTCTTGCCGGGTTCATGACCATTCTCGGCGGACAGGTGATCTCAAATTTCCGTAACAGAATTATCAATATCCATCCGGCGCTCATTCCTTCCTTCTGCGGAGAAGGTTATTACGGACTCCGCGTGCATGAGGAAGCGCTGAAAAAGGGCGTCAAGGTGACAGGAGCCACCGCTCATTTCGTCAATGAGGTATGCGACGGCGGTCCCATTATCATCCAGAGGGCGGTTGAAGTAGAGAACGGCGACACTCCCGAAATCCTGCAAAGACGCGTCATGGAGCAGGCGGAATGGCACATCCTTCCCGAAGCCGTCAACCTGTTTTGTAATGATAAAATCAAAGTAATTGACAATAAAACCGAAATTCTCGATTAAGGAGGAACTTATGAAAGCGGTATCACTCACACAAGAAATTGCTTCCACCAGCTATCCCGGCAGAGGTATCGTCCTCGGCAGAAGCGCTGACGGAACCAAGGCGGTCATTGCCTACTTTATCATGGGCAGAAGCGAAAACAGCCGAAACAGGGTTTTCGTTGAGACAGAGGACGGTATCAAGACCGAAGCCTTTGATCCTTCCAAGCTCGTCGATCCTTCTCTGATCATTTACGCGCCTGTGCGTGTTCTGGGCAACAAGACCATCGTCACCAACGGCGACCAGACCGACACCATCTATGATCTCATGAACCAGCAGCTCACCTTTGAGCAGGCGCTGCGTACCCGTGAGTTTGAGCCGGACGAGCCGAACTACACACCGCGCATTTCCGGTATCGTCAAGTGTTCCGACGGCAAGATGAACTACGCTATGTCGATTCTCAAGAGCGCCGACGGCGATCCGTCCTGCTGTGAGCGTTATACCTTCTCTTATGACGCGCCGCTTGCCGGCAAGGGCAGATTTATCCACACTTACATGGGCGACGGCAATCCGCTTCCGAGCTTTGAAGGCGAGCCGACGCTGGTGGAGATCGGCAACGACGATATCGACGCCTTTGCCGAAAAGGTATGGAACGCTCTGAATGAGGATAACAAGGTTTCTCTGTTTGTCCGCTATATCGACATTGCCACCGGCAAAGCGGATTCCAGAATTATCAATAAAAACAAGTAGGGGGATAGAATAATGAACGAATTAATGTTAAAGTACGGCTGCAACCCCAACCAGAAGCCGTCAAAGATTTTTATGCAGGACGGCAGCGAGCTGCCTGTAGAGGTGCTCAACGGCAAGCCCGGCTATATCAACTTCCTTGACGCTTTCAACTCCTATCAGCTCGTCCGTGAGCTGAAGGCGGCGACCGGTTTGCCTGCTGCGGCTTCCTTCAAGCACGTCAGCCCTGCCGGTGCTGCGGTTGCTACGGAGCTTTCCGATACGCTCAAAAAGATTTATTTTGTCGACGATCTGGAGCTTTCTCCGATCGCTTCCGCTTACGCGATGGCTCGCGGCGCTGACAGAATGTCCTCCTACGGCGACTGGGTAGCGCTTTCCGACACCTGCGACGTGCAGACCGCCAAGCTGCTGCAGCGTGAGGTTTCCGACGGCATCATCGCTCCCGACTATACCCCCGAGGCGCTTGAGGTGCTCAAAACCAAGAGAAAAGGCGGCTATAATGTCGTCAAGATCGATCCCAACTATGTTCCGGCTCCCATCGAGCACAAGGACGTATTCGGCGTGACCTTTGAGCAGGGCAGAAATGAGCTGAAAATCGACGAAGCCATGCTCATGCAGAATATCGTCACCAAGAACAAGGAACTTCCCGAAGAAGCTAAGCGCGACCTTTTGATCGCGCTGATCACCCTGAAATATACCCAGTCCAATTCCGTTTGCTATGCCAAGGGCGGACAGGCGATCGGCGTCGGCGCCGGTCAGCAGTCAAGAATTCACTGCACCCGTCTTGCAGGCAATAAGGCGGATATCTGGTTCCTCAGACAGCATCCGAAGGTAATGAACCTGCCCTTCGTCGACAATATCCGCCGTCCTGACCGCGACAACACCATCGACGTCTATATTTCCGACGATTATGAGGACGTTCTGGCTGAGGGTACCTGGCAGCAGTTCTTCAAGACCAAGCCCGAACCCCTTACCGGAGAAGAAAAGAAGGAATGGCTCGCCACCTTTACCGGCGTGTCTCTCGGCTCCGACGCGTTCTTCCCGTTTGGCGACAACATCGAGAGAGCAAAGCGCTCCGGCGTGCAGTATGTTGCGCAGCCCGGCGGCTCTATCCGCGATGATAACGTCATCGAGACCTGCGATAAGTACGGCATGACCATGTCCTTTACCGGCATTCGCCTGTTCCATCACTGATTCGCTGAGGTTGAGACTATGAATATATTAATGATCGGCTCCGGCGGCAGAGAGCACGCGCTCATCAAGAAGATGCTGGAAAGCCCCAAATGCACCAAGCTCTACTGTGCTCCCGGAAACGGCGGCATCTCCCGTGACGCGGAACTTGTCAATATCAATGTTATGGACAAAGAGGGCATGGTGAAATTCGCAAAGGAAAACGCGATCGATCTCGCTTT